>JBDRWD010000003.1 GCA_039802205.1 candidate division WOR-3 bacterium | reverse complement strand
TTAGAATTATTGGATAAGCTGGATTTATCCAAATACCCGTGGCTTTTTTGTTTCAAAAAGTTATGCCCAACCGAAGATTAAAAGTGAGGAGTACTCAGTAAAATTCTTTGTTGACTTGTTCCCAAAATTTGATATAATCTATTATCTTCTATTCTGGAGGAAATGGAATTTTTGAAAAAGTGAATGTCGCCCAGTGGAGAAATTTATGTTCCGGGGCGTGGCGCAGCGGCTTAGCGCACTTGGTTTGGGACCAAGGGGTCGAGGGTTCAAATCCCTCCGCCCCGATCTCTATGGTGAGGTGTAAAATGAATATATTAGTCTTTTTTCCTCTTTCGATCTTATGGACGGTTGATTACAGTAATATCCCCCTCTTACGCTGGGCCGGACCTGAGGGAACCAGGCCTGAAACATATGAAGAATGGATTGCCCAGAACCCCTACTCAGATTTTTCGTATAAAATGGACAGAATAGAGCATGGCGATGGTAGGGCAGGGAACATAGCAATACTCACCCAACAAAATATTGCCAATGCCTTGACTGATGAAATCAACCAATTGATAAACAATCTCCAGCGAGAGGGTTTTACTATTTTTAGTTATCAGATCGCGGGTGGCACGCCTGAATCCCTCCGCACATTTCTGCAGAGTCTTTACAATAACCACAACATCGAAGGTGCGCTATTTATCGGGAACCTGCCTGTGGCCTGGTTTGAAATTGCTAATGACTTTGGTCAATATGGTTATACTCAGTTTCCTATCGATTTATTTTACATGGATTTAAATGGCATATGGCTTGATACCATGAATACTGGCAATGGAAAATACGATGGGCATACCGGTAATATCAATCCGGAAATTTATATCGGCAGACTCACACCTACTGGAATTGGAACGGACACCGTCGTTTTAAAAAATTATTTTCGCAAGAACAATGCCTACCGGTGGGATACCCTGGCTCTACAGCGCCGGGCGCTCTTTTTCTGTGATGATGACTGGATTCCTTGGGCACCCCAATGGGCATATGAACTGGCGGTTCTATATCCCGATACCAACAATTACTGGCATGCGGAAACGACCCGGGCTTCAATATATCGCAGTAAACTGAATACACCCAGAGCATGGGTAAGTGTCTTTGCCCATTCTTCTCCTAATCTACATCAGTTCACATACAATAACGGAAATGCGTATGACTATTACTATGCCAATGAATACACAACTCAAAACCCGCCGGCAAATTTCTATAACCATTTTGCCTGTTCTTTTGCTCGTTACACGACGAGCGGTTATGGTGGTGGACAGGCAATCTTCAATCAGGGCTATGGACTGGGTGCCATTGGCTCTACGAAAACCGGAAGTATGCTTGAATTTTATTATTTCTATCAACCCCTTTCCCAACAGAAAACCCTGGGGCAGGCGTTCAAAGACTGGTTTACTTATATTACCTCTAACGGTGTGACATTCGACGAATTATGCTGGCATTATGGAATGACCTTGCTTGGTGATCCCTGGTTAAAACCCACAGGCCATAATTTATCGCTTAAAGAAAATGAAAATGAAAGTGCTCATAAACCTGTCATTGTTCGCAGCAGTGTTGCGCATCAGCAGGTCATTATTGAAATTAATATCAAAGAGCCATGCGCAGTAAAAATTGCTACCTATGACTGCCTGGGAAGAGAATTAAACATTTTGGTAAATAGAAAATTTCCCCGCGGTAATTACCGGATTTTCTGGAATTATTGCAATAGTAATATGCTTCATGAACCCGCGGGTGTTTATATAATAAAAAGCGAAATTGCCAATAAAATGTACACCACTAAGGTGGTTTTGCTAAAATAACCTCTCTTGACCAGCCAAAGATTTTAAATAATATTAAGCCATGAAAGAGATTTTTACGATGTGGAAAAATACCAAAATGATAATTCTAACCGCTTTCAGTGCCGCTATCTATGCTGCAATCTTAATTCCTTTTAAAGTCGTCATCCCCCTAATCCCTGGCTTTACTGAATTCCGACCTGCTAACGCTATCCCTATTGTCTGTTCAGTCTTTTTTGGTCCTGCAGGTGCCTGGGGTTCAGCAATTGGTAACTTCATCGGCGATGCTCTGGGTGGCACCTTCGGTCTTGGAAGTATCTTTGGCTTTATCGGCAATTTTCTCTATGGGCTGATTCCATATAAAGTCTATTCAATAGCCACCCCTGAACAAAACGGTCGAATTGCTCCTGCTCATAAAAACATACTTACCCTCCTCCTTGCCATCCTCAATGCCAGCCTTGTGTGTGCAGTGGTCATCGCTTGGGGTGTAGACATGCTTGGACTTGTCCCTTTTGCGGCATTGGGAAGTATTATCTTTTTGAACAATTTTGTGGTTGCCGCCATTCTCTCGCCTATTTTGATTAGTTCTTTGCACAAACGCCTTCACGCTTGGCACCTCGTTTATACAGAGGTCATGCCCCAAGAAGACCTACCCCAACCAAAAACTCCTTTTATTAAAAAAATTGGACTCACACTTTTGACAATTGGCGGTATTTCGGGTTTGATAATCGGTATTTCAATCTCCCTTGGGATATATAAATCAAGTTTGTTCGCAATGGGATTTACTCAGGGGACAAAAGGTGGTTCTTCGCTTGCCTTAGGGCTAATTCCATCTTTAATTCTTGTTGCTTTAAGCCTATTTTTACTTTGAAAAACCTTTGGTCAATAAGCCCATTATCACTTTAAGGCAACTGAGTGTCACATATCCGAGTGCAAAATTTGCTCTCTCGGATTTAAACCTTTCAATCCTCGACGGTGAATTCGTCGTCTTGATGGGGAAAACCGGTAGTGGAAAATCAACCCTCGCCCTGACGATTACCGGGCTCATCCCCCGCATAATAAAAGCCCAGGTGAAAGGAGAAATCATAATCGCTAACAAGAGTTCCAATCACGGTCCTTGGGAAGTTGGAATTGTGCTCCAAGATTTTGAAACCCAATTATTTTCTACCAATGTCTTTTTAGAAATCGCATTTGTTATGGAAAACATGAGGATACCCGCAGATGAGATTAGAAAACGGTGTCGAGAAATTCTCAATATTTTAAAAATCAACCATCTGGCAGAACGGAATGTCCTCTCCCTTTCCGGGGGTGAAAAACAAATCGTCGCCATTGCCTCGGTTATCGCCGGTGATTTTAAGATTTTTGTCTTTGATGAACCAACGACCGACCTTGACCCAGCTGGAAAAAATATGGTTTATGACATCTTCGGTAAAGTCAGCGGCACTAAGCTCATCATCGATAACGAACCCGAAAAGGCGCTGAAAGCAGCACGCATTTTGATTTTAAGAGAAGGCAAACTTATCGCCGATGGGAAACCTGAAAAAATTTTAAGCGCAAATAAGTTTTTAGAGGATAACGGAATTCGTCCGCTCGATACCAGTCAAATTTTCCCCGGCATTCTAACAGTGGAAGATGCCTTCCGTTATATTAAAGAAAATAATATCCCTCTCAAGCGAATTGACTTCAGCAAAAAGACTATCCCAACTACTAAACCATTAATTGAATGCACTGCCATTTCGTTCGCCTATAACAAAGGTGTTCCGGTTTTGGATGATATCAACCTTGTGATTAATCATGGGGACTTTTTATCAATCATTGGACAGAATGGTTCGGGAAAAACGACTCTCGCAAAGATACTCTGTGGCTTATTAAATCCTCAAAAAGGTATCGTGCGGATAAAGAATAAAGCCCTCCGGGAATATCATCGCAAAGAATTAGCAGGGGTGATCGGCTATGTTTTCCAGAATCCTGACCATCAAATATTCTGTAATACAGTAGAAGAAGAAATCACCTTTGCCCTAAAAAATTTTGGTTGGCCTGAGAATAAGATTACAGAAGCAATAAGAACTGTGCTGAAACTGTGTGAATTAGAGGGTTATGAAGATAAAGACCCCTTTACACTGACCAGAGATGAAAAACAGCGTCTTGCTGTAGCAACTGTTTTGGCTTTCAAACCAGAAATAATCATTCTTGATGAACCCACAACCGGCCTTGATTATCAACAACAGATAAAGATCATGAATTTATTAAAAACACTCAATGACAAAGGTTATACAATTATCATTATCACCCATACAATGTGGCTCGTCACAGAATACACCAACCGGACCGTGGTCATGGCTAACGGCAGGATCGTCCTGGACGGAGAAACGAGAGATGTCTTTAAAAACGAAGAGATATTATGGCGGTACCATCTGGAGCCCCCTTCGGTATGCCGTCTGGGTAATCGGCTCGGTCTAAATGTGCTCACCGTTGCAGAGTTTAAAAAATGTATCTCTATGTAGCAAAGAATAGTTTTTTTCACGCCCGTCATCCAGTGGTGAAAATTTTAATCCTCACCACCGGTTTCTTTGTCGCCATCATCTTCAATTCCCCCCTATATCTTCTGGGTTTTCTACTTGTGGTGTTATTCATGATTTATTATGCCGGAGGAATGGAGAATGTGTACCGCATGCGTATCGTTTTGATTTTGTTATTCCTTTTTAGCACTATTATGTGGTCATTTTTTATCAAAGAAGGAAGGATATTGATTAAACTCGGACCGCTTTCCATCACTGACCGTTCCCTCGCTTATGGGTGTGGTATGGGTTTGCGTTTAGATCTCATGGTTCTCACTGGATTGTTATTCTTCACTATCACCATGATTGAGGAATTAAGTTTTGGACTCCACAAAATGGGTCTCCCCTATCCCTTCTGCTTTGCCCTTGCTATGGCTTTTCGACTCGTCCCGTTATTTTTACAGGAAGGGACAATCGTCATCGAAGCCCAGACGCTCCGTGGACTTGATTTGACGAAAGGAAATTTATTCCAGAGAATAAGAAATCATTTCCCACTGATCATTCCAATATTTGTAACCACCGTAAAGAAAATGGATAATCTATTTCTCGCCCTTGAATCTAAAAAATTCAAACCAGATAAAGAAAGAACATTCTATCTTGATAAAATATTAAATCCCATTGATTATCTCGTTATCATCTTGGTATTCCTTATCATCACGGGCTGCGTTTTATTAAGGAGATTCGGCTACGGTGTCATTCTCCATCGTCTTTAAATCTCTGCTACTATTAGCCCAAAATCATCGGCCACCCGCCCGGAACGGAAGAAAGGCAAAAATGCTGTTGTTTAAAAAAATTAAACTTTGCGGGTTGAATCATAAAGCCCGTTTCCGATACAGAAGGATATGGAATGAAACAGTGTTAATCTTTGTTTTATTTAATTAAAGATTAGCCTTTTTTAAACCGTATTTTTCCATCTTATTATACAAAGTAACTCGATTGATACCAAGAAGCGACGCTGCCTTCTTTATATTCCAGCCACAGAGTCTCAGCACATTCTGTATATGCTCCTTTTCCACCGTCGCCAACCGCAGATCCGTAGTCATAATCTTTTGTTGGGTGAAATCCTTGTCCATCAGATTCCGGGGCAAATCTTTCAACTGGATAGTATCTCCTTTTGCCACCACAACTGCGTGTTCAATCACATTTTCCAGTTCCCGAACATTACCGGGCCAGTCATATTCCATCAGCCGTTCCAACACCTCTGGAAGAACTCGATTTATCTCTTTTCTATTCTCCCGATTGAATTTTTTCAAAAAATGGTCTACCAACATTGGAATATCCTCTTTGCGCTCACGGAGTGGGGGAATTTCAATAGTGATTACATTCAAACGGTAGTATAAATCTTCACGGAAAGTCCCGTTTCTTATCATCTCCTCCAGATTTTTGTTAGTAGCGGCGATGATCCGAGTATCAACTTTTATAATCTCCTTACCACCCACCCGACGGAACTCCCGCTCCTGTAAGAATCTTAAAAGATCAACCTGGGTCTTCAAACTTATGTCACCGATCTCATCAAGGAAAAGGGTCCCCTTGTCAGCCATCTCAATCCTACCCTTGTGTTGACTCAGGGCACCGGTGAATGCCCCCTTTTCATATCCGAATAGCTCCGCCTCCAGCAAGGTCTCAGGCATTGCTCCACAGGCTGCGGCGATAAAAGGACCCCTACTTCTTGGACTTAAATTATGAATCGCTCGGGCAACAAGTTCCTTCCCGGTCCCGCTCTCGCCCCGGATGAGCACAGTGGATTTGGTCGGTGCTACGGTTTTGATCAGTTCAAAAACCTTTTGCATTTTTGAACTCTTACCAATTAAATCTTCCAGCTGAAATCGCTTTTCAAGTTCTTTGCGCAAAAAAATATTTTCTTTCACAACCTCCTGATGTTCAAGAAGTTTTTTAAGAATAATATCAATCTCTTCGGGATTGAACGGCTTCATAACATAATCAGCTGCCCCTTCTTTCATGGCGATCACCGCACTATCCACAGTTCCATGGGCAGTAATGATTATCACTGGCAAATCCGGATTTAATTTATGAACTCGTCGCAAAGTCTCTATCCCATCCATCTTTGGCATTTTTAAATCTACCAACGCTGCATCCCATTCCGCATTTTCTACCGCTTCCAATGCCTTAAAACCGTCTTCCACAGCCTTTGCTTCATAGCCTAAATTTTCCAACCATTCGGTTAGAGCTGTCCGAACGATCTCTTCATCATCAACGATAAGAATACGGTATTTTTTCATAATGTTTAAAAATTATACATGAATTTAAAACAAAATCAATAGCTCATTTAAACCCTTGATTTTTCTTCTCGAGTATATATAATTTCGACACATATGGAGGCAAAATGATCAATTTAATGAATGCTGACGCCAATTTTAAATGGGAAATTATCAAGCAAGAAGGCGACGCAGGATTATTAAGATGTTTTGGCTGCAGTGACTGTGCAGCAAGCTGCCCGGTCCGTTATCTTGATGACCGCTATAATCCTAGGAAGATTATCCGCTTAACTCTTTTAGGAATGAAGGAGGAAGTCCTTTCCTCGCCCTTTTTATGGTTATGTGCCCATTGCCATGCCTGCTCGGAAAGGTGTCCCCAGGGTATCCCGGTTGCCGAAGTAATCAACGCAATAAAAAACTATGCGGCCAAGCAGGGTTACTGTCCTGAAGGATTAAAAGTGCAGTTGAACTTACTCAACAATTCCGGTAGATTATATGAACTTGAAGATTTTGACCTGAAAAAGAGACAACGTCTTGGCTTGCCCGAACTTAGCAAGAAGATTTCCGATGTTTCTCGAATATTTCAATTTACCCAAGTTTTTGAAAGGATAACAAAATGAAAAAGTATGTACTCTTTCTGGGGTGTACGGTGCCCGTACGGGCCCAGCATTATGAACTCGCCGTGCGTAATGTTGCCCGAGAACTCGGCATAGAATTTGTTGATCTCAAAGAAGGATCATGCTGTGGATTTCCTTTAAAAGCACTGGATGCAGAAACAGCACTTCTTTTAGCCGCACGCAATGTTGGACTCGCCAGCAATTTGGAACTTGATGTAGCCACCCTCTGCAACTCTTGTACCGCAATGCTTGCAGATGCCCAGATTAAATTAAAACACGGAGAATTCCGCCGAAAATTTACTGATCTTGGTTTTACCTATCCTAAAGAAATCCGGGTCCGACATTTTGTCCGCATCCTTTATGAGGATATCGGAATCGAAAATCTTAAAAAAGCGATAAAAAAACCCCTTAACAATCTAAAAATAATCGCCCATTATGGCTGCCATTATCTCCGGCCTTCCTACCTTCATGCTTTTGATAATGTAGAAAATCCCCACACCCTGGATGAACTCGTGGCGCTCACCGGGGCAACCGCAATTGAATATCAGGAAAAAAAGCTTTGCTGCGGTGGTTCGGTATTAGGCGTTGATGAAGAACTTGCTTTAAAAATGGCGAATGAGAAACTCACCGTAGCAAAAAATAATGGGGCTGATGCCCTGATCTCCATCTGTCCCTTCTGTACGGTGATGTATGAAGACAATCAAAGGAAAGTGGAAACAAAGTTTAATGCATCATATAATCTCCCTGTCCTTTACTATCCACAATTGCTGGGTCTGGGAATGGGACTCAATCCCGATGCCTGTGGCTTAAAATTCAATCGAATTAGACCAGATAATATTCTCTCAAAGTTATAAAAGGAGTCAAAAATGAAATTAATTCTTTGCCGTTGCAACGGTTTAATAAACCTACCGGATTTAAATTTGGGACCCGAAATAAAGATTGAATGGTATGATAATCTATGCAATGGGAATATAACAGTTGAACCTGAGGAAAAAACGGTCATCGCCGGATGTTCACCCTCTTTGCTGGAAAGCCTGTTCCCCGATATCGATGCCGAATTTGTCAATCTAAAAGACCATGTCTTTTTGATAAATCATCCACCTGAAAAAGCAGTAGAACTACTCCTGGGTGCGATAGCAAAGTTAAAAACTGGACCAGCGCTTAAAAAGAAATCATTCCCGATAAAAAATAAAACTGCACTGGTCATCGGTGCGGGTGTAGCAGGGCTTGACCTGACAGAAACTTTAAGCGCGGCCGGGATTAAGGTATATCTGGTGGAAAAAGAACCATTTCTTGGAGGAACAGTTGCCAAACTGGACCGCCTTTATCCTGAAGGGACCCCCTGGAGTCACACTATCCTGCCCTTGATTTCCAAGGTGATAAAAAAGAAGAATGTTGAGATATTAAGCAATGGTGAGATAGAGGATATCAAGGGGACGATCGGAGACTACCAGATAAAAATAAAAATTAAACCCCGGGGAGTTGTTAGATGCAATAATTGCGGTGCCTGTGTAGCCGTCTGTCCGGTCCAGGTAAATGACCATGGTAGATTGCGTAAGGCAATTTATACAACAAACACCTATCCACATTTTTATGCGATTGACTTTTCTGCCTGCACCAAGTGTGGTGAATGTATAAAAGTTTGTCCGGGTAGGATTGAACTTAGTGAAAAAGACCAAATTGTCGAAATAAACGCTGGTGCTGTTGTTGTGGCTACTGGCTTAAAATTTTATGACCTAAGCCAGGTAGCAGAATATGGCTACGGCCGATTTCCCCATGTACTCAATACCCTTGAATTTGAGAGAAAGATTGTCGATGGTTCGCTCGTGCCCCGAAAAGTAGTCTTCATCTGTTGTGCAGGCTCAAGGGATCATGCCCATCTTGCCTATTGCTCTCGGGTCTGCTGTTTCCTCGCCCTCAAAGAAGCCAAATTGGTGAAAGACCGCTACCCTGATACCCAGGTGTTTGTCTGTGCTATGGACATGCGGAGTTACGGCAATTTTGAATATTTTTATACTACTTTAAGGGAATTGGGAATATCTTTCATCAAAGGCAAACCTTCCGAGGTCCAGCAACGAGGGGAGAATCTTATCGTTAAAGTGGAAGACCTCTATACCAACGAACTTTTAGAGATTAACGCGGATACGGTCGTCCTCAGCGGCGGTTTTCTCCCGGATATTGAAACCTTCAACAGAGTAGGGATAAAACTTGACGGAAGATTTCCGGTGCTATTTGAGAATGGAAAATTAGGTAATACTGAAATACCCCGTGGTATATTCGTGGCGGGCTCAGCCAGTTTCCCGGCAGGGGTCGCTGAAACATTAGTGGATGCCCGGAAGGCCGCCCATGAGGTCATCTCGCTATTACAAAAATCTTCATTGGAAACAACTCAACCCAATGCCTATGTCAATGATGAAAATTGTAGCCTTTGCAAGACCTGCATCAGTTCCTGTCCTTATCATGCGATTGGCATTGAGGAAGAAAAGATAAAAATTCGTTCCGACCTATGTATGGGATGTGGAATATGTGCAAGTGCCTGTCCGGCCGCAGCGAGCCGTCTGGAAAGATTTACCGCCCGGGAGATATCCGCATGGATTGAAGCCACCGCAAAAACTGGTGATATCATCGCTTTTCTCTGTAAATGGTCGGCCTATAATGCCACTGAGGCAGCGGCCGCGATGAAGATAAAATACCCAGAGAATGTAAAAATTCTCCGGGTCCCCTGCAGTGGAGCAGTGGAACCCACCCATATCCTTCAAGCCATTAATTACGGTGTCCGGGGTGTCCTGGTCGGAGGGTGTTATCCCGATGCCTGCCATTATGGCGAAGGCAATTTTAAAGCACGTGCCCGAGAAAAATTTCTTGCTGAGACAATCGCCTTGCTGGGTTTGCCTCCAAGCCGCGTCCGGCTGGAGTGGATTGGGAAAGACGAAGCTCATAAATTTAGTCAAATCATCCAGGAGTTAAATCAGGGCTGAAATTAATCATTGACATTTAGGAAATTTTTGGTATAATTACTCAACATGGGATGTATTTTGATATTATTTTTCCTTTTGGGTGATATCGGGTTTGAATATCTCCTCGTTGATCCCATCGCAGAAAGAGGCGGCATGGGGTATGCCCTTTATGGTGATGGCCATAATATCTATTACAATCCTGCGGGTGTAAATTTGAATCATAAATCAAACTATTCATTCTCTTACATGAACTACATCGGTGGAACCCATTTCGGTTATGTTGGTTACGAATCAGGAACCCTGGGTGCAGGAGTGCGATATTTTTACAGTGGTAAAATAAAAAAAACCGATGCCCTGGGGCAGGAATTAGGTGAATTCAGCACCAATTTTATTGACCTGAACATCGGCAAAGGTTTTAAAATCAATCACATTCTATTGGGTGCTGCAGGAAAAATAGTTTATGAGCAGATTGACTCCCTTTATTCCATGGGGTTGGGGGTAGATATTGGAGTCCTCCATTTGCTGGATCCCTCTAATATCCAAGTAGGTCTGGTCCTCAAACATTTGGGAATGAGTATCAAACCCTTCATCAGCCAAAAAGAGTTACTACCTTATGAAATTGATCTGGGTGTAATTAAAAAATTGAATGAAGGATATCTGGGATTTGATGTTGTCAAACCCGGCTTGATGAATCTGGGATTGAGAATTGGTGGAGGGTATAACCTAACAAAATTTTTTATCCTGCGTTTTTCTTATAATACCCTTCTGTCTCAGATTAAAACCGACACCGGCCTTGATTTTCTCGCCGGTTTGACGGTAGGATTTGGAATAAAAAAAGAGAAACTCAATATCAACTATTCCTACACACCCTATTTCAATCTGGGACAGGCCCATAGATTGACCATAAGAATAGGAGGTTAAAATGTCTCGTGTAACATTGGGAATCATCCCCGCAATTATGATCGTAATTCTTACACTTTTCTTTTATTTTAGCCCTAAATTTTTGGGACAAAAATCGGTAAATGGCAAAGAAGTCTTAACCGAAATAATCAATAAGAGAATCCAAAACATCGGCAATTTCATTGCCCGTGCGACATTTGTCCAGGATGCAATCATTGAAAAAGACGACGCCAAGCTTTCCGAGATCATCACCGCCCTAAGACAGGATGATCCTGAGATTTTAAACGTAAACTTTACTGATGAAAACAATAAGGTTATCGCCTCTTCCAATGCCCAGATGCTCGGCACTAATTATTCACCGCTGAATCCGGGAGGCGCAAGTAAAATTATGGAGAAATCCGGCATCTTTGAAGGTGGCTTTAGTATCAATCTGGGAACCAAAACGATCGGCACTATTTACATCCAGTTGAAACCCCAGATGCCTGAAATAAAAGTTGCCGGTGCTCCCAATCCATTAATCCTCATCGCCGGATTGGTCTTTGCGGTTCTTGCTGCGATTATCACAATTGGCCTTGCTGGTGGTTTAGAATCCCGACTAGTAGAAGAGATCAATCTCCGTCAGGAAGAAGTCTTTTTGCCCAAGATTGAGGAACTAAAAAAACAACAAGCCGAAGCCCAGAAGACGCTGGATGAAATAAACAAAAAGATAGCGGAAGGTGAAAATAAAATAAAAACGCTGGAAACCGAATACCAGACAAAGAAGCGCGAGTACGAATCCAGTCCGGTAGTGCAGTCGGTAGAAAAATTAAGAGAGACTGAAACCGAACTATTGAAACGACTGGAAGTCCTAAAGAATGAAGAAAGCCGATTGAATAACGAAATCAATCTCCTCACCCAGAAGCGTGAAGAGATCATGAATGCCCTGGAGGCAGAAAAGAAAGAAGAAGCAAAATTGCGGGAAAAACTTGACCTGATTAAGAAAAAGATTCTACATCTTGAAACTCCGACATAGAATAGGGACAAAATCAATAATCCCAAAGATACCATCTGACGATGAAAAGTCAATACATAAATGAACTGAAATCCGGCCAGCTGGTAAAAGAGAAATTTTTGCTCACCAAAAAAATCCTCAGGGAAAAAAAGGACGGAGGATTTTTTACCCAAATCGAACTAAGTGATCGCACCGGTTCGATGGAAGGTGTTGCATGGGATAATGTAAGCGATGAACTGAAAAATATCGCATCAGGTGATTTTGTTTTTGTCACAGGAAGTGTGGGTGAATATAACGAAAGGCTGCGCATTGTCGTAAATTCAATTGCAAAGATTTCTGAGGAAGATGTGGAGGCAGAGGATTTTCTTCCGGTGGTAGAAGAAAATGTTGAAGAAGTGTTCGCTGAGATAAAACTCATGCTTGAGCAAATAACCAATCCGTATCTCCAGAATTTAATCCAGCAGTTCCTTAACGATGAACAATTTATCACCCATTTTAAAAAAGCACCAGCCGCGAAAAGAGCACATCATGCTGAAATCGGTGGATTGGCAGTCCATACGCGGAATGTAATGAAACTGGGTATAAAAACTTGTGAGATATTTAAATTTTTAAATCACGATTTGGTCATTGCAGGTAGTTTTCTCCATGATATCGGGAAAATCTATGAGTATGCCTATAATAAAAAGATTGACCACACCAAAAATGGCCGCATGCTTGGACACATCATCATCGGTTATGAAATGATCACTGAAAAAATTGCCCGGATTCCTAAATTTCCTGAAGAATTGCGTTTGAAACTATTGCATATGGTGGTTTCTCATCATGGAGAGTTGGAATATGGTTCGCCTATCCTTCCGGTATTTCCCGAGGCACTGGCACTACACTTTTTAGATAATCTGGACTCCAAACTGGAAATGATGCATGAAGAGATTAAAAAAAATAAAGGGACGCTTGCGGCCTGGAGCGAATATCATCCCTTGCTGGAGAGGGTTATCTATTTGGGAACTGAACCTCAATGAAAATCAAGGAAATAAAATTATACGGTTTTAAGTCCTTCCAGGAAGAAACTAAATTCCTTTTAAATCCTGGTATTACTGCCTTTGTGGGGCCCAACGGTAGTGGTAAATCCAATATTTTTGATGCACTGAGGTGGGTTTTTGGCGAACAGAGTATGAAGGCATTGCGCTGTGAAAAGAACGAAGATCTCATCCACATCTCTGCTGATGGTTTGAGTGACTCCAATTTTGCGGAAGTAACTGTGACCATTGAAAACGAAGATTATTTCCCTCAATTCGGAAGCGAATTTGAGATCAAAAGAAAGTATTATCGTAATGGTGAGAGTGAATTCTATCTCAATCGGGTAAAATGCCGGCTCCAGGACATTCAGGCATTATTTCTAAACTCGGGTACCCTTACCTATTCCTTTTTGGAACTTTCGGAAATAGAGCGCATCATCAGCGGAGATACCAAAGAGATGTTTGATGATGTTGCCGGAATTCTTAAATATCAGGAAAGACGTGAACAAACAAAAAGAAGATTAGAACAAACTGAACAGGACCTTTTGCGCCTTGAGGATGTCATCAACGAAATGGAAAGAACCGTGCGCAGTCTAAAAAGACAGGCACGGCAGACCCAGTTGTATCAAGAATTAAAGGAAGAGTATAAAAAACTATCCCTGCTCATTGCCCGTCGAGAGTATGAAAAAACAATCACCGAACTTCAAACTGCCCAACAACAACTCAACGATCTGAATCAACAAAAACAAAGCCTCCTCTTAAAATTAAATCATCTGGATGAAACACGCCAGCAATTGAAGAGTGAATTCCAAAATCTTGATATCCAAAAGAAGGAAATCGTTGACCGAATCAATAACTTAAACTACGAAATCGAAGATTTGCAACAACAATTAGCTGGGCTCGAGAACGAAGCAAAACAATTTAATCTTGAATATGAAAGAAAGACAGCCTCCTTAAAAGAAAAACAGGAGTACTTAAAGAATCTGAACCAGAAAATTTTGGAGAATGAATTAAAAGTTACCGAAGCCACTCAAGAACTTCAGAATTGGCAGGAGAAATTGAAGACAGAACAGAGTAAATTAGAAGCACTCTCTCAGAATTATGTGACGGTTGCGCAAGCACTTGAGGAGAAACAAAGAACATTGGACGGTGTGATGTTCAAGATCCAGCTTTTGAAAAACGACCTGGCAAGGTTGGAGTTGAACAAATCCAGCAAAGAAAATGTAATTGAGCAGTTAAACAAGGAAAAAGAAGAACTGACATTGACTTTATCCACACGGGTTGACGAGCGATCAAAACTGGACCAACAACTTGAGGTAATGATTAAAGAACAGGATCGGATTAGCAATATTATTCTTACCCAGCAAAATAAACTGAATGAATTAACCAGAAAAATTGAAAATTTCGACAAAGAAATCCAACAACGCCAGGAATTACTAAATGATTGCCGACTATTAATTGAAACCCTCTCCCACCGACTGGGTAGGATGGAAAATTTGAAATTTATAAAACAAAATTTCAAAGAACGTTTTATCGGAGTGTTCCGGGATTACATCACCGTCCAACCTGGTTATGAACCTGTTGTTGATTTATGTCTTTATGAAATCCTTAATTCCTTCCTCACCTCTACCCTAACCGCTGAAGATCTACAAAACTTACCCGCTGGCCGCTACAGTTTTCTTCTCAGAAAAAGTAGTGAAGAGGTTCCGGAAGAATTAAAAAAGCTGAAAAGCATCGCAGAATTTGTGGAAGTTAAGGGTCATAATGAAATCATTACACCGATACTTACGCGCTTCTATCTGGCATCAAATTTTGAAGAGGCGCTATCCTATAGCGCGCGTTTCCCTGGTTATGGATTCGTGACACCTGATGGGTTGCTTTTTCATCATAATATCGTCTATGCCCAGAAAGGAGAAGTGGGATATTTTCAAATAAGCCAAAAGCTGAGTGAATACAATATCCAGGCTGAATCTTTGAGGAATGAATTAATATTTCTCAATGACGAACGCCGCAAACTCATTGATGAACAAAATCATCTTAAAGAGGATCTAGAAAATAACCGGGAGGAATTATTTGCATTAAATATCAAGAAATCGGAACTATCCATGCAATTGAATGCACTCAAAAATCAGCTTGAAAGTATCAACCGGGAAATTGACAATGTTAATGGCGAAAAGAAAAATATTGAGCAGGAAATAGAAAGATTAAACAGAGAGATCGAAGAAATTACTGGGCAACTGGTAAAAAACGAAGAAGAATTGCAAAAGTTGCAAGACGAAAAAAATGCATTGGCAAATCAGTTAGGAGAAATCGAAAAACAAATCGATGCACAAAATCAAGAGCTCAACCAGATAATTTTAAAAATTGGAATATTGGGTGAACGGAAAGCGGTGGCTGAGAAAGATCTCCAAGCCACCGAGCACGAAATCAGTATTTTGAGAAATGAAATAGATGAAATAACCCGGTGGATGGAAGAGACAACGCTTCGAACAATCAGTGCTCGGATTACCGAACTGCAGAATACCCTGAATGCGAAAAGAGAAGAGCGTTCCTTATTAGAAAAACAAATCCCGGATGAACCTCTCCGGACCGTATCCCAGAAACTTGACGCCCTTTATGATGAAATAACCGCCCTCCAGAAACAACACGATGAAATCCAGAATATAATCATGCAGGTCAATTTTAAAGTTTTCGAATTAAACCACAAGAAAGAAGAATTGATAAAAACTGCCCAGGAAGAGTTCCAGACCAATCTGGATGAATATCTACCTGAAGAAATCCCAGAACCCGAACAAAAACTTGCGGAAATAAAAGAAAGAATGGCGCGGCTTGGTGAAATAAATCCTTTAAGCCTTACCGCCTATGAGCAAGAGAAAAAACGACTTGATGAATATCTCGCCCAGCGGAACGATATAATTGCGGCAAAGCAGAATCTTTTGAAATCAATTGCCGAACTCGATGCCCGGGCAAAAGAACGGTTTGTTGAAACCTTTAAAGAAATCAAAGAAAAATTCAATGAGGTATTCTCTAAATTCTTCGAAGGGGGCGAAGCCGATTTAATTCTAACCGACCCATCAAACCCCTTGACCTCGGATGTTGATATCGTGGTGCGTATGAAAGGCAAAAGAATAAAAAGAATCAACCAACTTTCCGGAGGTGAACGCACGCTTTTGGCCGTAAGCCTTTTGCTCGCCTTCTATCTTGTCAAACCTGCTCCTTTTTGTATCCTTGATGAAATCGATGCCCCCCTGGATGATGTCAATGTTGTGAGATTCAATAAGTTCCTAAGGGAATTATCCCAACACACCCAAGTAGTAATCATCACCCATAACCGGGCAACCATGGAATATGCCGATTATCTCTATGGCCTCACCATGGAAAAACCAGGGAAGAGCAAAATCATCTCCACCCGACTTGAAGATCTGGAGCCAATAGCCGTAGCCGAACAATAAACCAAACTTATGCCATTTTTCTATCTTCGCAACTTCTTAGGCAAACTAAGTGGAATCTTCAGCCCCTCAAAGACCACCGATCTATCAACCTTGGAACAGATTCTCCTTGAATCAGATGTCGGAATAAAATACACAAATTTATTACTGGAAAAAATCGGTAATGAACCAACCCGTTTGAAAGACGAAATATTAAAAATCATCAGTATCAAACCACCCATTTTAAATCCCGTCCCTCCGCTCATCATCCTCATCTGTGGGGTCAACGGTTCGGGCAAAACAACAACCGTGGCGAAACTCGCCCATCGGTATCAGAAAATGGGAAGTGTTCTTCTGGTCAGTGCCGACACTTACCGGGATGCCGCATCCGAACAACTTGAAATCTGGGCGCGGCAAACCCGGGTGGAAATAGTCCGTTCTCAGAAAGGGCAGGACGCAGGGGCGGTAGTCTATGATGGTTTGAATAAGGCATTCACCAAAGGAATTGATACTGTTTTGATCGATACTGCCGGTAGGCTCCACACTCGCACCGACCTGATGGAAGAACTGAAAAAGATTAGACGCGTCATTAGTAAGTTAAAACCCCCTGGACCAGATCTCACCCTTCTAACGATTGATGCGACATTGGGACAGAACTCAATCCAACAGGCGAAAATCTTTACCGAGGAATTGGGGATCAACGGTTTGATTCTAACCAAGTTTGATGGCACAGCGAAAGGTGGTGCTATTATTCCTATATGTGCCGAATTAAAAATCCCGGTATTGTATTTAGGGGTTGGCGAAAAGATTGAGGACCTCATTGAATTTAAACCCGAGGAATTTGTTCAAGCCCTTTTTGAAGATTAAATCTTCGGAATATTAAATCTTTGAATATATTTCTCAAAAGCAGTTTCTAATCTTCTTTCAAATACGACATAAAGCAGGAGTGCAACCAAAGTCCCACCACCCCCGATAAGCCAACCTCTTGGTCCCAGATCCATAATCCAGTTCCCCGCCAAAACATAGAACAGTATCCCGGGAATCCGACAGCAGGCAATCAGGACTATCAAGATTTTCAAGGAGATCGTAGTCATACCCGCCAGATAAAAGATTCCATCGCCGATAGGATTAGGGAATAGTGCCAGAAATATTATCAAGGGTAAACCCTTCTTGGTTATTTGTTCTTCAATCCGTAGTGCCTTTTCTTCAACCAAGAAATAGAGGATCTTTTTGCCGAAAACTCTTACCCCTAGCATCGCCAGAAAACCCCCCACAATCACTGCACACCACGAAATAAAAAATCCCCTCAATGGTCCAAATAGCATCCCCGAAACTATATTCAAAACCTGTCCTGGAACCGGCGCAAAAAAAATCTGGAAAATATAAAGCAAAAAATATATAAGATAGGATACAAACCCATAACTTTGAATTTCATCTCTAACTGCTTCCGGGTCATTGACGATAAAATTGAAATTTTTTATAAAAATAATTGATACCAAGACAATAATAAAGAAAAAAACAATTGATCCGCAAAAGCTCAAAATTCGTTTTATTTTCATTTATTTAATTATATCCGTTTTTAAACTTCTATCAATACAAGAAATGAGTCCATCCTCATGTATCTCTCACCGTTATCATTGAAATAAAAAGTTGAAAGAATAAAATTAACTTCCGGTATGAAGCGGAGAAACACGAAAAATAAAGCGCGGTTTTAACAAGTTCCTTAAATTTTTTAAACCAAAAGAGTATCGGTATGAAATACCCCTAATTATCTCACAAATCGCCACACATTTTGAAATGGCGGCAAGGATTTTTAATTCGAGATAGGTGGATATGGGATGGGATTAAGTAACTGTGATATTGACACGTGTGAAGATTTAAATATACTCAATGTATGAAGAACATCATTAACCACTTAAAACAAAAACTCCATTCCGGTTGGGTAATCGCCAACCATATCCTTGTTTCCTTCCATGTTGCTTTTATCTCCTCTGTTTTGTGTATTCCCAAAGGTCTGCAGGGAAAGGAGGTGCTGGGCTTCGTCTTCACAAGTTTTGATACCATAATTTCTGCAATCTTCTGGTTTGTAAGTTTTCATACCGGGGTTGCCATTCATGAAATGGGACATTATCTCCGAGCAGTTAAACTCAATGCCCTGAATGAGAACATTCTTCCGGCTGCACAAAAGCGATACAAAAGTTCGGGATTGAGTAAATTATTCTGGTATATAGAAATGTTCATCAAGATTCCCTACGGAAAATTCGTCGGAGTCAAAAAAGAAGGATTAACTTATTACCCTGAGGCACCATTCAATCTCAGCGTTGCCGCTGCTGGGCCTGAAATCAGCGGAAACATGGCGCTGATAATGCTTCCAATTGCAGTAATCCTTTTGGCGGTGGGACTGATTGGTGATTATATCATTTCTGTCTATCTGGGTCGTTTATGCTTAGGCATAGGCACGGTGGGATTACTCGATTTCCTTCTTGCCGACCCTGGAAAATACCGAGAATTCAAAGAACGGGAAACCAAAGCAAAGCAAAAGGCTGAACGGATTGAAGTAACAAAGGTGGG
Organism: candidate division WOR-3 bacterium; assembly: GCA_039802205.1. Taxonomy (NCBI): domain Bacteria; kingdom Pseudomonadati; phylum Caldifarciminota; species Caldifarciminota bacterium. The sequence goes on along the minus strand of JBDRWD010000003.1, from coordinate 72,669 downwards.
CTGGCGGGCAAAAGCGCAAGAGGTAAAAAAGATGATGATGGAAAAAAGAATCCAAAGTATCAAATTGCGAGATGGTGAGGTGGTGAGCGCACCCTGGCAATTCCGGAATTGTGGTATGGGGGGCAGACATACCGAAAAAGAGTATCCAGAAAGTAACATCAGTATGCAGGAGATGATGTTTCTACCGCTTTGTGCCAAAAATTACGAAGAAGCCCAGATGATTACGGTTGCTCTGCAAACCCGGTTAAAAGAAATCATTGAAAAATCAGAAGGTGCTCGGGTGATGGGAATCGGATTGGAGGGTGGTTTGGCACCTTACATCGCCAAAGAGCCAGGCGATATTGTTCCTGAACAACGCCTCTGGCGGATGGCCATTCAGGCAATAAAGGATATCGGATACCGCCCTGGTGAAGATATCGCACTTGCCTTTGACCCGGCTCTTAGTGAATTGAGCAATGCCTACCGGGAAGAATTCAACCAACCTGATGCAATCGGTATGTACTATTTCTGGCGTAGTGAAGAAAAAGTGGTCATGTCCCGCGATCAGTTGCTTGAATTGTATAAAAAGACTGTTGATGAACTCCCGGTCTTTTCGCTTGAGGATGCATTTGCAGAAGACGACTATGAAGGTTGGCGACTTTTGATGAAGGAATTTGGCGATACGTTATTCATAATCGGCGACGATATTGTCACCACCAAAGACTCCACAATTGAAAAATGTGCCGATGATGGTCTCATGAATACGGCGCTTATCAAGGCAAATCAGATCGGAACCCTTTCCGAAACCTTGATTGCCATGCTGGTAGCCCTGGGTAAGGGAATGGATTTACTCGTCTCCCATCGTTCCAAATCGCCAAATGATGATATGGAGGCGCAGATCGCCCTTTCGGCTAATACTATGGGGCTGAAGGCAGGAGGCGGTGCCAACACCGAAAGGCTCTTTAAGTACGGTGCCATCACCAAGATAATGAAAGAACTCCTGAGTGCCCAGGATAAGAAATTTGAAGAAAAAGAATTCCTCGAAGTAAGGAATTTTTTGAACAATCTCGTGATCACGGATATCATTGCTTATGAAGAACCCACCAATGCTGGTATCCCTAGTGTTGGGGTCAATATCTACGCCGGAATCCCGGGAAGTGCCGAATACAAAAAGATATTAAAAATGACCGGTTCCACTCCCCTGGGAACCTCTGCTGGTACTGGTGAAGCTATTCATCTTGTAGATAGTACCATTGAGAAGTCAATCTTAACCGATAAGTATCCCGATTTATTTTCACCGCAGCCGGATAAAACTTTTAAATTTAAAAAGGGAATTAAGGAATCAGATATTCAGGAAAAGAATGACTCCCAGCTGGAAGCACTATGGCAGATGGTCCAGCGCTATGAAGGAAAAGGATGTTTGAACGCTGTAAATAACATTGTAACCATCATCGCTCCCCATTTCTTAGGCCGCAAATTGTCAGAATTTACCTCCATCGCAATGATTGACAAAATATTGCTCAATCTCGAAAAAGAGATCGCCATTGCCCGGGGTAAGATTGACAAAAATGCTTCTCCTGATGAGTTTATTGAAATCATGCAACGCAAAGGCAATTTAGGAATGAATGCGATACTTTCAGTCTCTCTTGCTATGGGACGATTGATTGCCCACATTCAGGGAAAAGAACTCTGGCAGTTGCTCCGTGAAGAAATGAAACTGCTCATTGCCAAGGTCATCTCCGCACAGGGAGATGGGGAATTATTAAAAGATCTTGTTCCCAACGAGAAACTATCTATCATTCGCTCAGCGAAAGAAAATCTTCCTGGAGTTTTAGCAAAAGAACTCACCTTTGATATCCTGGTAAAATGTCTCCAGCGAGTAGAGAAAAAATTGCGGGCAGAAAATAAAAAACTTTATCAGGTACTAAGAAACCAGGCACAAATCTACTGATTCAAAAAGTGTAAAAAGAATAACAAGGTTTTTCAGAAAGGTTATAGAGTACTTTCAGCGAGGGCAGATGGTAATTTCTGCTTAATTTAGTCTCACCTGAACGAGTAACTGTAGATTGCTTTTTCAATACTCAATTTAGATATTTCTGAGTTCTCTCCATATTTTTTTTATATCTTATGAAAGAACGATGAAACCATGGGCAAGATTTGTAAGGGTAATCAATAATTTAGCGTTGGGTACTTTTGTAGGGCAAGGCTTTAGCCTTGCATAAATTTGAAATTCTTGGATGGTAACCAGTAAAATGGTAGGCGCAGGCTTTAGCCTGCGGATAAATCTTTTTAAATCCTGGGTTATCTCGCACCCTGAAGGGTGCGGTTACCTTTAATAATCCAGCGGCATAAAAATAATTTAACAAACTATGGAGAGGAACTCAGCAAATATTTATATTGACTTTGTATTGAAAATGGATAATCTTAAAAAATGCCGCAGGAGTCAAAAGTCTTCTGGGATATTGAAAAGGAGAAAACCCATATCATCTATCTCCTCTTTGGTGTTTTGGTTTTCTTTTATTTTATCTCTTTTTTTGGCATCTGGACAATCTTTAAATTACTAATCCATTTCCGATTATCATTGGAAAATCCCCAAATGAAATTTCACCTGATAGGGAACGACACCCTCATTATCCTTACATTCGCCTTCGTCTTTGCCCTTGGACACTGGTTTTATACCAATCGGAAGATGGTGGAAAAAATATTAAAAACCTTTAATGCCCACCCACCAGATAAAAGCGACCGGTATCACTACATCTTCCAGAATATCCTCGAAGAAATCTCCATTGCAGGTGGTGGGATAAAAGTAGAACCTTATGTCCTACCCACGATTGCTATGAATGCATTTGCCCTCCAGGATATCTATGGGAGGAATATCATCGGTGTGACCGAAGGTTCGATTTCCCGGCTCAAACGCGATGAACTCCAGGCAGTAGTCGCCCATGAGATGGCTCACATCATCTCCAATGACTCGCTCCTGACAACTGTTGCCAGTAGTTTGTTTGGCATTTATGGAGAAATATTAGATGGCATCCTCAAAAATCTGAACCAAATGGGCAAAACTACCGAGGAGTTTTTTTACAGCAAAGGACAAAGGAATGCAATTGCTGGAGCGCTATTTACCGCTCCAGTATTCATCATTCTTTTAATCATGAATTTTCTTTCCCAGTTATTATACGTTTTCATATCCCGGGAGAAGGAATACCGGGCTGATATAAACGCAATAAAATACACCCGAAATCCCTTGAGTCTTGCTCGGGCACTCTATAAAATCGCTAGCCATTATCGTGGTCCACCAAGTTATCTGACGCCGATTTTTATCGTCAGCCCTGAAGCAAATCCCCTGGAAGACCGAGAGGATATCGTTGCCCATCTTTTTTCCACCCACCCACCCCTTCAGAAAAGACTCCAATTAATTCTTGACCAAGCCCATGCAGATATCAGTCAGATTACCGAAATCACTTATAAAAAATCAGGCGGCGAAGAGAGCGAAAAACCCCCGCTCGTGGTTTTTGCCCAAAAGGATGACCAATGGTTCGGACCCTTTACCCTTTACCAGCTCCAGGCTCAGGATTGGCTCACTCCTGATACGGAAGTGAAAATTGGTGATGATGGCCCGATATTGAAAGCCATAAATGTACCCACACTCAGCAATTTTTTAAAGATAAAAGAAACTCCTCTCGGGAAAATGCGGCGTCTCTGTCCCCTTTGTAAGGAGTGGCTGATTCCGCAGGAATATGAAGGACTTTACATCTGGCTCTGCGCCTTCTGTGGTGGTTCGCTCGTGGAAAAAGAAAAATTACCCCGCATAATCGTCCGGAAAGACAAAACATTCCCTGACGAGTTAACCCGGTGTGCTAAGTTGATGTATAAAGAAACACGAGGGAAAAAGTTGAATCCCAAGTTATACATTCCTGCTTTGGAAAAAAGAAGGTGTCCGAAATGCGGGAAACCAATGATGAGAAAATTTTTCAGTTATGCCTATCTTATTGAAATTGATGAATGTAGTGAGTGTAACTTAATTTGGTTTGACAAAAATGAACTGGAGATATTACAATGTATGATTGAAATGGAGGAAAATGATGGAAAAAGATAAAAAATTAATTGCCGAAAAGATAATTGCAGGCATAAAAAAACATTTTCCAGAACCCCGGATTGAATTAAATTATAAAAATGAATTTGAACTGCTGATTGCCGTTCTTTTATCCGCCCAGACTACTGATAAAAAAGTAAACGAAGTGACACCAATGCTTTTTTCTAAATATCCCACACCTGAAAAACTTGCCCATGCCGACATGGCTGATTTATGCAAAATAATCAAACCTCTCGGATTTTTCAGGAGGAAATCCGCTTTAATAAAAAAATGCGCCCAGGTCATCGTAGAAAAGTTTCACGGCAAAATACCTGCAACGATTGAAGAACTCACCCAGCTTCCGGGAGTAGGTCGGAAGACTGCTTCCGCTGTCTTGGTCAACGCCTTCGGGAAACCGGCAATTGTCGTTGATACCCATGTCATAAGGGTTACCACCGAGCGGTTGAAATTAAGCCGGGCAAAGGAAGCTGAAAAGATCGAACAGGACCTGGCAAAGATTTTTCCAGAAAAAGACTGGCAGTTTATCGCCAATGGGCTTGTGCTCTTTGGCCGATACATCTGTACCGCCAAAAATCCAAACTGCCCCATTTGTGCCTTAAACCAACTCTGCCCATACGAGAAAAAGACAAAAAAGTAAAAATTTTTTATTTAATCGGAGATGATGGACAAAATATCTAAAAATTTTGTCAGGCTCTTTTTTGGCGAGGGATTAAGCCACTTGTTCGGATTTATTACAAACGCCTATATCGCCCGTATCTTGGGTGTGGAAGGTTTTGGTTTGATAAATTATTCCCTGGCTTTCCTTACCTACCTTTTGCTCTTCAGCAATATCGGATTTACAACGCTCGGTACCCGGGAAGTCTCCCGGGAACAAAATGACAATACACTAATTGGCACAATCACCGGAGCGAGGTTTACGCTAACACTTCTCCTTTTCATTTTTTTCCTTTCTTTGCTTACCGTGATCCCAGGAACCACCCAGGTTAAAACGGTAATCCTGTTTTATCTCTTTACCGGGATACCCTATGCCTTTAATCTTGAATTTGTCTTTCAAGCGCGGGAAGAGATGGGAATCGTCGCAACCGGTAAAATAATCCAGAGTCTGGGTTATCTGATTTTCATTCTTATATTGCTCCGGAACCCAAAACAGATTCTTACCATACCCATAGCTTTTTTCGCCGGATACACAATTGCCACAATATTGCTCATTTTTTTCTTTATCAAAAGATATAAAAGGCTATATGTTTTGTTCAACTTTTCGGCATTCGCCAATCTGTTATCCGCAGCCCTACCTATTGGATTGGCAACCATCATTTATCAGGCAGTATTCAATCTTCCCACCATCTGGCTTAGAATGCTATATGGTGAAAAAGAAGTTGGTCTTTTCAGTGCGGGTTTTAAGATAGTGCTTTTATTGTTGATCATCGAGCGGGTATTTTATTATCTTGTTTTTCCAATTCTTTCACGTGCGAGCAAAAAAAATCCTGCTCATCTTCCGTTAATAATCGAACTTTTTACCCTTACACTTATGGTGATTACGCTCATCGTTGCACTGGGTGTCGGAATATTTGCTTCCAAAATAATTGGATTGATTTATGGGACCAACTTTATAGCGGCTACCCCGGTGTTGAGGATCCTTTTGCTTTATTTTATCACTGCACCTCTCAACACCCTCTGGGGTTATGCACTAGTGGCCCTTAACCAAGAGAGAAAATTTTTTAAAGTTATCTTTTTGATTGCCCTAATGAATTTGCTGATGATACCGGTCCTCGGCTATCTTTTCAAAGGAACTGGTGTGGCATTAGCAATATTTCTGAGCGAATTCATCGGACTATTAATTATGCACCAAAAGTTGAGCGGGGTTATTCAATTTCGGATGCCCCCACCGGTCAATTTGCCGAGGATAAAGGAAATATTGAATCCTTTCTGATTCTAATTTCACATTCTATTGTTGATTCCTGCAAAACTCTTGACATTTTTTCGATTTTGGTTATAATTGACCAGCGCGGGGTAGAGCAGCGGTAGCTCGTTGGGCTCATAACCCAAAGGTCGCTGGTTCGAATCCAGCCCCCGCTATTAAAAAAGGATATATATGGAAAAAAGAAAAAATCCAGAACGGAGAAAAGGGGAACGAAGGCGGCTCCTAACGGAAGAGGAATTTCGTAAATTGATTGAAGAAGGTAAACTAGGTCCCCACGACCGCCGTTCCTGGACCGAACGGCGTAAAACCAAACGCCGCAAGCGACAAATCGGTATCTGAACATGCCTGTTTTTGAATTCCGCTGTTGTGATTGTAATTTTAAATTTGAAGAACTGATATTAAAGAAAAGCGAAATAGAAAATATCCGGTGTCCACAGTGCTCAAGCAAAAATATTGAAAAATTGTTTTCAATATTTGGTTTCGGGAGCAAGGGGACCAATGGAGAGAGTATCGGTCCCAAAAGTGCCTGTAGTGGATGCCAGCGCACAACCTGCGCCGGATGTAAATAAAAATAGGAGGTAAAAATGCGCCGTGACCAATTAATTGAAGCAATATCGGCAAAATTTGGTTCTATATATCCCAAAGTGGATATTGAAAAACTTATTGATGCCTTTATTGACTTTATCATTGAAACCCTGGTGAAGGAAAAAAGGATAGAAATTAGAAAATTTGGCACATTTGAATTGCGGAGACGCCCCGGCCGGACCTCGCGGGCGCCCAAAACCGGCAAGGAATTCACCCTTCCTGATCGGTATGTTCCCTTTTTCCGGCCGTCAAAAGTATTCAAAAATATTATAATGGAAAGGACGAAGCCTTAAAACAAAAAGATAATAAGAGTAAAACCTAACATCGAATGGAAGTATTTGAAACTATTAAGTGGCGTAGAAGCATAAGAAAATTTTCATCCCAAAAAATTGAAAGGGAAAAACTCCTAAGAATCCTTGAAGCCGGTCGGCTCGCTCCCTCATCCAGCAATCGACAGGCATGGCATTTTGTCGTGGTGGAAGATGAAGGCTTAATTAGGCAAATCCCAGAAAAGGTTGTCCCGGGAACAAAGAGCATTATTTCTTGGATAAAAGAAGCCCCTTTGGTAATTGTTGGTTGCTATACGCAGGCACTCACCCATTTCCTTGCCCGATTATATGGGCACGAGAATCACTTGATCGATATCTCAATTGCTATGACCCATATGGTTCTGGAAGCCACCGAACTGGGAATCGGCACCTGCTTTGTGGGCTGGTTCAATGAAAAACATCTAAAAAAACTTTTGAAAATTCCTGCCCATTACCGAATTGCGATGCTCATTGCCCTGGGTTATCCGGCAGAACCCTCAACCCCTGAAGGTATAGGCGGCATCAAACCCCGTCCGAGAAAAGAACTTAAGGAGATCGTCTCGTATAACGAATGGGGGAAAAAACTCTTTTGATTTACCTCATTGTGCATTAAATTCTTGACAAGTATACGATTTTAGATAAAATAAAATATGTCCATTCTGACATTGGTCATTGCCGTGATAGTGCTGGGGTTTGCTTGTACTGTCCTTATTTATATCGCCCAGTATCTTGAAGAAAAAAAGAGGAGGAAATTAACCGGAATCATCGCCTTTTTTTTGGGCGTTCTCTTTTTCATTTCACAAATTTCTTTTTTAATCTTCCCGGAAAAACAAGATAAAAATTTCGGGGGGCTCTTCGGATATCATATCTCCCGCTGGTTATTCTCCGTGATCGGTCTCTATCTCTTCGTCATCCCCGGACTTCTTTGGTACTTTGGTTATCTCTACCTTTTTGAAAACGAAAGAAAAGATGGTTATCATCTCTTATACTTAATACCAATTGGTGTTTTGACCGACATCATCCTTTCGCTGTTTCTAAAATGGAGCCCTTTGACTGATATTTCAGGTGGTGGCTTTATTGGGGATATCATCAAAGATTTTCTGATTAAATTTTTCGGCTACCCCGGTACCTATATAATAATCATCTTTGGTCTCCTCATCATTGCCTTTATGGCTATGAAAAGATTTATCATCCCCCATAAATCTTCAACAACCTCTCGGGTTCAAACACCCCGTGTGACCCCCATCGTTGAACCATCCAGCAAGGTTGAGGAGAAGATCGAAAAAGAAGAAAAGGAGAAATCCGAAGAGGAGAAAAGAAGAACCGGAAAAGTTCCGAAAAAAAGGGAATCTCCACGCCTTGATTTTAAAACTGAATTTTTAAAGATTCTCGCTGAACCCACCAAAAAAATCGGGGTTGATACCGAGATTTTAAGGAAAGAGGCGGAAATCCTTGAACAGCGTCTTGCTGAATTCGATGTCCAGGGTAAGGTTGTCAACTTTGAATCCGGTCCGGTAATCACCCGGTTTGAATTTGAACCTGCACCTGGTATAAAGGTGAGTCGAATTGCAAGTTTAGATAATGACCTGGCTCTCGCTTTAAAGGCGACGCGGGTAAGAATAGTTGCGCCCATCCCTGGAAAATCGGCAGTGGGGATTGAAGTACCTAATAGAGAACGGAGTCTTGTATATTTGAAAAGCTGTCTTTTGGACCCAAATTTTAATAACAACCCTTCTCCCCTCGCAATTGTGCTGGGCGAAGATATCACCGGCAATCCAGTTAGTGATGATATCTCCACCATGCCCCACATGCTGGTGGCAGGAACCACCGGCTCGGGGAAAAGCGTCTGCATCAATACAATCATTGCCAGCCTTTTATATCATGCGACATATCGGGATGTGCGTTTTTTAATGATTGACCCCAAGCGCCTTGAGTTACCGATGTATAATCCCATCCCCCATCTTTTACGCCGCGCCATCACCGAACCCAAGGATGCAGTAGATGAATTGGAATCCCTAGTGGAGATAATGGAGTCTCGCTACCGAGATTTTGCCCGTGAGAATGTCCGTGACATCGATGGCTACAACGAAAAGATGCGCAAGAAAAACGGTGATATCAAACCCTATATCGTGGTGATCGTTGACGAACTTGCTGATCTGATGCTCACCGCGCCCAGTGAAATCGAAGAGAATATCACCCGCCTTGCCCAGATGTCAAGGGCGGTAGGGATCCACCTGATTCTGGCTACTCAACGTCCCTCGGTGGATGTAATCACCGGTTTGATCAAAGCGAATTTTCCCTGTCGGATTGCCTTCCAGGTTGCTTCTAAAACCGATTCCAGAACCATTCTGGATATGAATGGTGCAGAATCGCTCTTGGGCCGGGGTGATATGCTTTTTTTGCCGCCCGGAAAGGGCACCCCGATTCGTTTACATGGTGCCTACATTTCTACCGACGAAGTCTGCGGTATCAGTCGCTTGATTGCCCGGCAGTATTTATATGAACTACTCAAAGACCTGGAAGAAGACCTGGAAGAAGTGGTAAATACAATTCTTGATGAAGAGCTCTGGACGGTTTTCATCGACCAGGAAGATCCGGCTTTTGAGGAAAAAAAGAAATCGTTGATGAACATCATGCCAGGAGAAAAAATTGATGAGATTATAGAAAACGGCTATTACCCGAAACTGGGTGAAGTGGTACCTGAAGAGACTACCAGTACCGAAATTGGCGAAGGCGAAGTGGATCCTATGTTTCCGGAGGCTGCCCGGTTGGTTTTCCGGCATCAGGTAGCAAGTGTCTCATTATTACAGCGCCGCTTGAATCTGGGTTATGCCCGTGCGGGCCGCATCATTGATCAACTTGAAGCGGCAGGCATCGTAGAGCCATTCCAGGGGAGTAAATCTCGTAAGGTACTTATTCAAGATCCAGAAGAATTAGAAGCAATCATTGCCCGGTATCAATAGACCTTTTGTGAACCACCAGTGTAAAAACAAATATAAACTAAAGCCATATAAAATTGCCCAGTAAGCAATTTCTTTTGGCCTCTTTTTTAAAAGAGAATAAAAAAACGTAAGCATGGAAGCAATCACCGTTCCTACCCATGTCCTAGGCATGAAGAACGCAAATGGGACAAAACTAAAACTTAATAGCAGACTGTAAGGCAAACGATCCCAAGGACTTGCGTCTTTATAAAAAAGTATTGGAAGTGTTATGATTCCGTTCTGCCGGTCGCCGGCGATATCATTTATGTCTTTGGCACTGAAACCGATTGTCACACCGATCAGTAACGCATAAATAAAGTTTTTAGGTATCTTTTGAAATGCCATATCTTGATAAACAATTGACCAGCCGAATGCAAACATGAATAGCACTGCCAGTGCAAGCACAAATGTTGAAATAAAAGGAAGCCTTTTTAACCGGAGTGGTGGTAGCGAATAAACAACCCCCAGAATTAAAAAAACCTTAATAATCAGGAATGCTGGATAACTTAGGATTAATGCAATAGCGATGGTAATCAAAGAAAGGATAATACCGGCATTCCGGTAATACCCTTTCGTGATACCGAGTAATAAAGGATTATCGCGCTGGGATATCGAATCGATGTTTTGATCATAGAAATCGTTAAGAATCTGCAGTGTCCAGAATCCTAATGCCGGTCCCAGAAAAATTAAAAAAAGACCCAAAATATTGAGAGGGACCTCCGCCTGATATATCTGTTCGACACGGTTGGCAAGGAAAAATCCCATAAGAGCAACCAAACCATAAAAAGCCATTCTTTCCCAGCGTATTGAAGCAAGAAGTAGGGAGAAATTTCTTCTGTCTAGAAAATAGTTATAAACGCCAAACAGAACAATAAAAAGTATCAGATAAATACCACAAAATTTCTGCGTATCGCTATTCAGAATTCCACCGTTTTGATATACCGTCTCTGGATGGTTTTGTGCCAGAATCGTGGGAAGCCCACCCCAGAATAATATTGCCCCAAAAACGGTAAGGATGATAATAATGGCGCGAAATATTTTTTTTGTCCGCAGGTAACCGTATATCCCGGATAGAAAACAAATCAAAACGACAACAATCCGCTGACCCTCGGAGATGCCGATATCGATCAGCGTGACAAATGGATTCAAAAAATGCAAAAAATACCTTTCCAACCTTAAAGGATAGGTGATATAACACCCACCATAGCGAAGTGCATCAATAAGGGGAACAAGGATTATCAAGCCTAACCCCAACGTATTGATCCTGGTAGTCGTTCTAATGTCTTCACCGATTAACAACGAAATTATTATTGTGATAAAAAGAAAAGCGCTCAGATAAAACAGGGGAAAATGGAGGAAATACATCAATAGTGCCGGATATGAAAAACTTGTATAGCCGATTCGGTGGGGCTCTTCAAAGATACCTTCCAGAAAAATCCGGAGTAAAATCCAAATAACTATCAACACCAGCGAATATTTCATATTTTGGCTCTGCAGTGAAGAAAAGATTTTATTAAATTTCATCTCTCCCAGTGGATAATCAAGAGCGATGTGGTTTAAATCGTTTCCACGCGATTTCGCCCAAGTCTTTTTGCCATGTACAGTGCACGGTCTGCCTTTTGTATCAATTCCTGGGCATTTTGGGCAGATTGAGGATAAGTAGCCAGACCGATTGAAACGGTGGTTCCCACCTTGCCGAATTTTTTTAGAATTATATAATTATTTTCCACTGCTGTCCGCACCCTCTCACACACCTTAATTGCGGCACTATTTGGCGTCTCCGGAAAAATAATGGCAAATTCCTCACCCCCATACCGGGCAACGAGGTCGGTCTCCCGCACCGTGTTTTTTAATTTGGCAGCAATGGAAATCAGAAGCTGATCTCCAGCCAGATGCCCATATTTATCGTTGAATTCTTTAAAATGGTCTAAATCAATCATCGCCAAACTCACATATCGGGCATAACCCCTGCCTCTTTTGATTTCATTTTCCAATATTAAATCAAAGTGCCGGCGGTTGGCAATTTTGGTCAGGGAATCCGTTAATGACATCTCTTTTGTCTCGTTATAGAGCCGGGCATTCTCAATCGCGATTGCGGCCTGGGAAGCGAATACCGTGAGCATCTTAAGATCATTAGCTGTAAACCCATTCAATCTTTCGCTTTCGATGTCCAACACTCCTATCACCTCACCCCGGACAATCAGGGGAATTGCAGCTTCGGATTTAATAGTTTTTTTGCCCATTACATAAAAGGGACATTTTCTAACGTCTGGCACATAATAGAGTTTCCCGGTCGCCGCCACATAACCGGTAACTCCTTCTTTTCTTGTGATGTTAAGTCGGATGTTTTTTGTTACATATTCGGGATAGCCGCTGGAAGCCTGAACATAGAGTTCATTAGTTTTTTTATCAACGAGCAAAATAGCGCAGTTTTCATAACCGAAGTTTTTGCGTATGCAATCAAGAATGCGCTTAAGCACATCATCAAGTTCCAAGGTCGAGACTAAAGACTGGGCAATGGTGAAAGAAGTCGTCAATTCCCGTGTTCGAGCAATCGCTTCTTCATAAAGTATCGCATTATGAAATGCCACACTCACACGGTCCGCAATCAATTCCAAAATGCGCACCGTCTCTGGGTCAAAAGCATTCAGCTCATTACATTGAATATCGAGAACACCCATTAGTTTTTTATGAATTTTTAAGGGAATTGCTATCTCGGATCTGGTAGAAGTTCGTCCAAATGCAATATACCTGTGGTTTGTAGTTACATCATTTACCACCACGGTGGCACCCGTTACTGCCGAAGAACCCACTATCCCCTGCCCCATTTTTATTCGTAAATCTTTCGGTATCTTATCTAAAAATCCCCGGGAAATTTTTTTTAAAACCAACTCTTCACCTTCGCGTAAGAATACTGCTACATTGAATTGCTTAAAAAATTCCAATATCGAATCCGCAACGCTTTCGCAAATATCTTGGATATCAAGACTTTTTGTCAGACGATGCACTATCTTATTTAACATCTCAAGTTCTTTTGCCCTGCGTATCTCCTCTTCCACAAGCCGGGTGTTGGCAATCACCACTGCGGCTTTAGTGGCAATATTACTTAAAAATAACTCATCTTCCCAGGTATAAGCATTTTCTCTTTCGTAATCCTGAACTGTCATTACCCCTTCAACATTCCCTTTATAAATCATGGGGACACCAAGCCAGCTATAGGCATCGCGGCCCTGGGGCGTAATACCAAGTTTCCTACAATACTTCTTGAGGTCTTTATTAATCAGCAGTGGCTTTTTGGTCTTTATGACATATTCGGTAAGCCCTCCCGAAAGGGGTCGCGAAATAGGATTAATCTCTCTTCCTTCAATCGTATAAATTTCAAATTTAATTGTCTGGGTTTTGGGGTTATAAAGTGCAATATAGAAATTACTTGTATCCATCACTTTGCTGATTTCTCTGTAAATCATCCGGATGACTTTGCTCAAATTGAATGAGGAGCCCAAAATGTGGTCAATACGGCTTAAAAGCTCAAGACGTTTTTTTTCCTCAACCATTTCCATAATTTTATTTTATTAAAAAATCTATTGATGTCAATAAAATTTTTAATTGACTTTCTCGGAAAATTTGATATAATCAAGAGTCGCCAGCGTAGCTCAGTCGGTAGAGCAGCGGTTTCGTAAACCGCAGGTCTCCGGTTCAAATCCGGACGCTGGCTTGGCTATATTTCTTTTTTCTTTTTCAATAACTCCCGGCTTGCGGAAGCGAGTTCTGCATCTTTATGATTGGAATAATCGCGCAGCACATTTATCGCCCGAGGTGTACCAATCCGGGCGAGGGCATTCAGTGCTACCAACTTAGTTTGCTGTAGTAACTCGCCTTTAAATAAAGCTTTTTCTTCCAAAACCTCGGTTAAATAATCAATAACCGAATCGTTGCCTTTTTCTCCTAATACCTCAATAACCGACCTTCGGAATTGTTCCTCTTTCTCATCAGGGATAGGCTTTCGCTGTCTGATCCAGTTCGCCACCTCGAATAATTTCTCTTTCACATCTTCGGCCGGAAGTAATTTCATTGCCAGAAGTATAACCGAGCGATATTTACTCTTTAAACCCAACTTGATAAAATCATAAACTCTTTCGCCATCAATTTTATTCAAACTCTCAATTGCGGCATATTGAACATGTTCATCCTCGTCGGTAACCAATTTCCCTAAATATTCAAGCGCCGAGGTTGCTTTAAGTTCACCAAGAATATAGATACCATTCCTTCGAATATACCACTCCGGCGAATTCAATAATTTCATCACCTCAGGGATTACCTTTTCTCCCATGTGGACTAAAACATCAATGATCTTCATCCGGACACCTTTATCTTCAGCCTCCTTAAGTGTTCCCACAAGCATCGGAATGGCATAATCTGCCATGGTGATGAGTGCCTCGCGCGCCTGGGCGTAAGAACCTTGATCCCACAAAAGGGAAATAAGTTCTGGCAGATAATTCTGGTCTTTGATTTCGGCGACGGTTTTGATAACAATATGCTTTTTTTCCAGCAAGGCTTTCTCCTTACGCACCAGATGCTTCCCGAATTTCTTAGAAATGAATTGCATTATTTCTTCCCGATTGTTTCTCTGTGCTAAGGTGTACAATTCTTTCATGCTTTCCATTATTTTTTTAAATACATTGATATCTTCCTCGGTATCACTCAGGGCATCAAAGCGATCCACCAGTAACCGCACTAGTTCATAATTCTTAACCTCAAAAATTTTTCCACAGAATTGCATTAAATTATTTATCGCCTCTATCCGCGTCGCTGCTGCGGCATCACGCAATTTTGGAAAGTAACTGCGCATCTGCTGCTCAAGATTTTTTTCCATTATTTTATCCGCAACATCCGTACCTTTAGTTACCTTCATTTCGCTCATCAATCTTGCCACAATCTTTTCAAAATTGATCTCGGGGATATTTACCCTTATTGAAGAAAGGATATCCGGTAATCTTGTGCCGGTAATATTTTTCAGAATTTCTACTATCTCATCCTCCACCTGGGGTCCCCGCTCTCTGGCTTTGGTCGCAATAATGTCAATGATATCTTCATCGGGCATGGTGGGGATCAAACTCTTAAACAAAAGTGCTAGTTTTTTATTTTCAGTTTTATACCGGACGATGTTCTTTTTGATGGTAGGCGAAATCACCGCAAGCATCCGGGAAAATATTACCGCATATTCATCCCAGCGCTCCTCACCATATTGATCCGCAATCAATGCCGCAAGCCTTTCCAGGCCACTGATTACTTTTTCGGTTTGTATTTCTGGGGTCTCATTTCCCAGCACACCGATACCAGCGAGAAAATTACCTAAATTTTTTATCCGATCTTCATCACTCCAGGTCTGATGAGAAATCACCAAAGATTCTAAGAAATTTGTCCAATCTAATTGTCTCACTTCTTCATCAGAAGAAACAACACCCACCCGATATTTATTTATTTTGATACCTAATATCCCCCGCGCCCGCACCAGTGCTACAATATCTCCGTAATCCGCAATATCAGCCGGGGTTGCGGCCATCGCCAAGAAGAATGCACGAATTTCTTCCTCTGAGGCATCAACATTAAATGTGATACTCTTCACTCCCAAGCGCGCGAATCTATCCACCAAGCTTTTAACCAGCGGCAATCTTTTGGAATCAAACCGGTCCTCCCCCATCATCAAAACATCTTCAATCACAACAAGCGAAATTGATTCCTGCTCAATGGGGAGTTCTTTTAACATTATTTTGATGCGCTGGACAACCGGTTCCAGCGAAGGATGGCCCCGGGGATAAATTCGACAGATATTTATTCCTAAAGCAAGTTGTTTAATGAATTCAGTTTTATATTCAATGGATGGTCCCTCACCCATAACTACCTCAATTTTAATTTATAGGCCCGAATTGATAAATGACTTTCGACCAATTCCCCATATTCTTCGTATTCAAAAACCGAACGCGTCGCCTGGTAAAATGTTTCCCCAACCAAAACGCTATTATTACCTGCATTCCGTTGCAAAATTAAACTCTTGGCAAAACCGTCAGTAACGATTATGGCAGATTGAAGATTACCCGCAATATTATATATTGATGCCTGAGCCAACTCTATACCGCATTTTATCTTACATTCTTTGAATGCAGAGGATATCTGCTCACAATCTTTTACCCTCTTTACTATCTCTTCAACCGCCATAACCGCAAGATGTGGGGTATATTCCGTTTCGTGGGTCAACCCAAAGATACCGACGATTTCGTCACCAATTATTTGATAGAGAATGCCTCGGTACTTTTCTATTATCTTACAGAAATCTTCAAAAAGGCTATTCAAGAATTGCATCACATCCTCCGCCTCTAGCGACTCGCTCAAACTCGTAAAACCAGATAAATCAGCTCGCAAAAAAACTAAAGGTATATCTTCCAGAGGTAACTTACCTTCCGGTGAGAGCATTTTACCACAATAGGGACAGAAGTTTGATTTTTCAAGTAAGGAATTTTGGCAGCGCTGGCAAATCAGCATCTACATCTCCAATAATGTTACATATTCTGTTTTATTGCCGAAATACTTGCGGTTTTCTGGATTTAGCCGATTTTTTATATCATCCAAAATATACAGTGCTTTCCGTCCGTAGTAATTAGCCTGTTCACGAATTCCCTGTTTCTGGTAATACAGTGCCAGTTTATAAAGGGCATGGGCAATCAGCGGTGGATATTTTAGCATTTCTCCGATGTCCAGTGCCTTTTTCAAATAATCGAGCGCTTTTATTTCTGCTAAATCCGCGAGGAATAAATGACACCAGAATTCTAATTCTCTATTCTCGATTTTCTGGATGAGTTTCAATGCATTGTTGAGAAAGACTGCTGCTTTTTCTTCTTCCCGTAGATTTTTAAAAACAAAACCTTTTTTAAGATTAATCTCGGCAAGCAAATTATCACGAACAAAAAGAGGTAAATTTTTATCTATGAAGTCCAAATTATTTTTCACCCCAGTTTCATCACCCCGCAGAGACATCAAAACCGTGAGTGCCAAGATTGACCTAAGGGAAATTTCAAACCCAAACTGCCGCGTTAGATCAAATGCCGCGCGAAAATAATTCTCAGCCCAATCGTAGTTGCCTATCTGGTAGTATATTTCACCCATAAGATATTTTACTTCGGACTGCTCAAGAATCTCCTCCTCATTCAGCAATTCGTTTAAAGCATAGTTCAAATATTCGAGACTCAGTTCATAATTACCCAGTAAGATATGCATCCTGGAAAGATTCAAAAGACAATCATATTCACCTTGCTGATAATTGTTGCTCCGGGCAGTTACCCAGGCAAGATTATAATTTAATAAACTTTTTTCTGGTTCATTTTTTGCCTGGTATAGAATGCCCAATCCCGTGTAGAGCGCCGTCAGAACTTCTGACATCTCATTATTACATGATTCTATGGCATTAATAAATAGCTCTTCAGCTTTAGGGTATTCATTTAAAAGATAAAATGCCGTAGCAAGGCGCTCAAGAAAACTTAAATGCCAATTTTTAAGATTCAATTTGCTTGCGCGCGCTTGACCCAATTCGGCAACCGACTTCATTCGTTGAATGTCACCCTTTATTTCATAAAGATCGCAGAGATTGAGGAGGGCATCTAAGACTAAATCCTCCTCAATTATTTCAGGATGTTCTTCGGTTATACGCAAAATGATATTGAAAAAATTTATTGCTGATTCGATAGAATACAGGGTCTTTGCCTTATAGCCTGACAACCGGAAATAGTGTGCCGCCTTTTTGAATTCTTCGCCGCCAAGGAACTGCTGAGCGAGTATCTCAAAATACTCTGTGAGGCAGGTCTGATATTTATCCTCAATTAAGTCCGCCACCCTTTTATGGATCTCTTTTCTCTTTTTCATCGGCAGGGTTGTATAGACGGCATCTCGTAACAGATTATGACGAAAGATATAAACCGGATCATCGCCATCACGGAATTGGACGATATAATCTTCTTTTGCCAGATAAGTTAGCCGTTCCTCAATATCTGTTACATCACTTAATAATCCTGCAATTATTTTCCGAGTAAAACTGTATCCAATCACTGCTGCATAATCAATGAGCAGACGATAGGATGCCGGTAATGAATCCACCCCCGACATAACCACCCCATAAAGATCATCAAGAAAAGGCAATCTCTTTTCTCTTTCCAAAAACCATTTCCCTTTGTCATCCTTTTTAATCATCTGGGTCCGTTTTATATTCCTTATCGTTTCAATAACAAAAAGTGGATTACCACCCGAGATCCGGAATACAAAATCCGCTAAATGTTCATCAACATCACTATCCAAAACAAACTTAATTAGCGCATATACCGATTCAAAGGAAAGGGGATTAAGGGCAATTGTTTCGACAGGCAAATTAAATTTGAACTCAGTATCGGGAATGAAATTGACCATCAAGATAAAAATTGGCTGATCAGCCAGTTTTTGTGTCAGAAAGTAAACTAACATCCGACTTAGATTATCGACGCGATTAAACTCTTCAAAAATCAAGACCAGTGGCTTCTTGCACGCCAGGGCACTAAGCGTATTCTTTACCGCACTAAAAATCTCCTCCTGAATTTTATGCAATCGTTCCTCGCGAATCCGGCGTGTATCAGCAGTAAAAAGGTATCGTAGACCCTGGGCATCCTGCTCCGTCAATCCGTTTTCCCGGACGAACTTATCAATCCGGTAGATGATTTTTTGCACATCATCAATTTCTGTTATGCCCATGATTTCTCTGAAGAAAAATTTAAAGGGATAATACGGACTGTGAATTTCCAATGCACAATAGCTTTCATATACCTGAAGGTCTTCCTGCTTTCTAAGATATTCTCTAAATTCTTCTTTCAATCGGGTTTTTCCAATACCCATCTGCCCTGTAATAGCAAAAACTTTAAGTACTTTTCTCTTTTTTACCGTATCCAGGGCCTTAATCAAACGTGCAAATTCCTGTTCCCGTCCTAAGAGTGGGAACCGGGATACTGCTGGCTTCCTTTTTTCCTTCAAAAGTTGATTTAATTTATAAAGCCGGACCGGTTGGGCACGACCTTTTAAAATTCGCTCTCCTATAAATTCGGCGTCAACTAAATGTGAAATCCTTTCGTATACAGCATCACTTATAAATATTTGATCCAGCGGACAGATTTGTGCAATTCTTGCTGCAACATTGACTGTATCCCCGATGATTGTAAGATAAGAAAGTCCTTTAACAATATACCCGAAAAAAACCCAGCCGGTATTAACCCCGTAGGTTGTATGCCAGTCCCCAAAATCCCGGCGGTCCATTCTGTGGAGACAATATTCCCGCACCGCAATGACACACTCAATGGCATGTTCGAGGTCTTCTTTTGACGCACGTGGGATACCAAAAACGACCAATATCCGATTATCCGGGATGATTTTGTATGCACTTCCCCCATGTTGAATAACTAATTTCTCAATATCATTCATAATTTCGGCAAGATAAATGGCGTTTTGTCTTGCTTTTATTGGATCATCGAATGCACGAGGGGCGATAAAATTCACAAAAAATAAAGTAACAATCCGAGACTCTCCACCCCATAGTTTAACATGTTCACTCTCGACAACGGACTCAGTGGCTCTAAACAACGCACCACAGTTAGGACAGTATTCATACGATGCAAGAATTTTGTTATAGCCACAAAATTTACACTCCTCCATGACGAGATATTATATAAAAAAATCTAAAAATGTCAAGACTATACTACCAAAATGATCTTATTTTTATCAAGCAAGATCGACTATGCCAAAAAATATTTGATGTATCTCCTAAAGAATCATCACAGATTATTATAGTTTACAATAGCGTCAATATCTGTAATCGGTTACGATATCACAAATTCCAAAAAAGCATATGCAACAAGGCGATTGGGTTAAAATTTAACCATAGGCTAACAATTTATGAATTTCATAGTGTTTTCCATCTTCTGCAGCCAAAACTGTCACTCCAGTTTTCTTTTTCAATTCCCGGGCGATATTCCAGGGTCCGGCCCGAATCACGGTCATCCCAAAGTGCGTGATGATTGCTACCCGCGGCTTAATACCATTGATAATCTCTGCGCAATCAGCTACTGAAAGGTGATCAATATCTGAAGATTCGAGCTTCAAAAGGCTTAAGATAATTATCTCGGCCCGGTAAGCGTGAATCAAATCAGGAAAGAATTTTGTATCAACAATATAGGAAATTGAATAATCATTATAAGTTAACTTAAAACCATAGGTCTCCACCCGGTGTTCATGGCGAAGCGGAAATTTAATCTGTAACCCATTGAGATTTATCTCCAGACCCGCTTTTATTATTTTTATCTCTTTTAAAAATTCCAGCAGATATTCAAATACCACCCCTCCTTTTCCGAAGGCATCCGCCGGTGCTGCTAAATACCCATTTTTCTTAAATCCTCCCTCGGTCATTACATCCAGATAAACATTCACATCCGCCGAATGGTCAATGTGTTTATGGGTTAAAATGACCAAGTCGATCTTTTCCGGATTGAATTTGGGAAGATAAGTCAAGAAACGATAATAAGACTCGGGTCCGGGATCAACCAGAATATTTTTACCTCCGATGCAGAAAAATATGCCGCCTGTCGCCCGCAATTGCCGAGCGATCACATAGCGCGCCCCGCCTGTTCCCAGGAAAATTATCTCGTCCATCGGGTGCTCAACCTGTTTACGCATTATGCGTTTTTATGTTTCTTTTCGGACTGTTCATTTGTCTCTTTATCAATAATCCGCAGAATTTCCGTGACGGCATCCTCAAGATTTGTATTCTTTACTACATATTTATAATCTGGCAGATATTTCAGTTCTTCGTGGGCATTCTTAAGCCTATTTGCAATCTCTTTTTCGTCGTCGGTATTGCGTTTCACCAGTCTTTTTTTGAGTTCATCAAAATCTGGGGGTAAGACGAAAATATAAATTCCATCGGGATAAATGGGCATCAATTTCTTCGCACCCTGGACGTCGATATCCATCAGCACATGAAAGCCTTTTTTTAAATTCTCCTCAAGGAATGCCCGGGGGGTGCCATAGTAATTCCCGTGTACCCGGGCATATTCCACAAATTTACCATCCGCAATCCAGCGTTTAAACTCATCTTCAGTTAAAAAATAATACTCCCTACCATCCACCTCACCCTTTCTTTTTGGCCGAGAGGTCGCCGAAATGGAGTAAACGATATCTTTCCGACGGGCGATTATTGCATTACAGATTGTAGTCTTACCTACGCCCGATGGACCTGATATGACAATTAATTTTGCCTTTTTATTCAATGTTCTGAATTTGCTCCCGAATTTTCTCAATCGCCTCTTTTATATTTACCACCGATTCACTAATTTTTAAATAATTTGCCTTCACACTCAAAGTATTCGCCTCCCGCTGCATCTCCTGGAGCAGAAAATTCAAACGACGTCCAGGATATTTCTCATGAGTCAGGGTATCTTTGAAAAGGTCAATGTGCCCAAGAAGCCTTGCATATTCCTCAGAGACATCGGTTCGGTCCGCAATGTAGAGTATTTCCTGATAGAGCCGCGTCCGGTCGAGGTTTTCGTTAAATTCTTTGGTCAGGTTATCAAGATGTTTTTTATAATAGATGTTGCGCTCCGGGATCATCTCTTTTATCTTCTCTACTTCCCTTTCAATATCGCCAAGAATTTTAAAAATTTCCTGTTTCGTATGCTCGCCCTCTCTTTTTTTAGTCTTCAACAATTCCCGGAGTGCCCGCATAAAAATTGGTTTAAAATTTTTGAATATCAGGCTGGTATCAGTCTGAGATTGACTGATTTTTATCAACCCGGGAATCGCCAGTATGGTGTTGATATTTAATGAGCCAGCCAATTTATATTTCTTTTTGATCGAGCGTGCGACCGTAAGGTACGCATCCAATAATTCTTTATCAACCTCAAATCTGTTGCCTAAAATCTCCCGGTCCTGTTGCACAACAACAACGATATGTCCCCGGCAGAGATTCTTTTGGAGAATTTTCTTTATTTCATCCTCAAAAGGACTGAAAGAGCTAGGTAATTTCAAAGAAATATCCAAAAAACGATGATTGTAGGACCTTATTTCCACATCAAATTTTATCGGTGGACTTTTGATCGTCCCACTTGCCCGACCGATTCCAGTCATACTATACATCGCCACCCCACCTTTACCGTTTACTCTTCCAGAATAATCGTCACCGGACCGTTATTTTCCAAGACCACCAGCATGCGGGCACCAAAGACACCGGATTTTACTGGAATTGAAAAACTCTGTAAACACTCAATGAAATACTCGTAGAGTCTCTTGGCCCTTGTCGGTTCTTCAGCATCAGAAAAAGACGGACGTCGCCCTCGGCGGGTATCTGCTAGTAAGGTAAATTGCGAAACGACTAGTGCCTCGCCATTTATATCTTTCAATGAAAGATTGAATTTACCGTTCATATCTTCAAAAATTCTAATATGGGCACACGTCTCTGCCAACTGCTCAGCCTGTGCTTCGGTATCACCTCTTTTTATCCCCAAAAGAATTAACAACCCTTCACCGATGTCTGCCACAGTCTTATCATTTACCCTAACCTCGGCCCTTTTAACCCTTTGCAAAACCGCTTTCACTTAGCCACCGCCTCAAGAATTGCGCGGGCAAAATCTTTTGCGGCCTGGGGGCCAGAGGCAGTAATAACATTGCCGCTTATTTCCAGATCACTTCCCGTATATTCAGCACAATAGGGTTTTATCTCGTTAGCCACCTGGGGATATACCGTAGCTTTTTTATCTTGAAGGATCCCCGCCCGGGCAAGAATCACCGGGGCAATGCATATTGCGCCCACCGTCTTGTGATATTGATTAAAATCCTGAATTAATCTCTGGAGTGTGACATCTTCCCATAATTCCCTGCAACCGACTCCACCCGCAATGACTAGGGCTTCAAAATTCTCGGGAGAAATTTGTGAAATCAAAATATCGGGTTTAACGACCATTCCCAGCATTCCCTTAGCCGGGGTTGTATCCGTGGAGGCAACGAGAACCTTAAATCCGGAATTTTTCAGCAAATCATAAGGTTCTTTGAACTCTTCATCCCGGAAATCACGATGCGCAATTACGATCACCACGGATTTTTCCTTAGCGCCCGGTGTGACGACTGTCGGAGTCTTTTGCTCTTTGGGTGCACCACAATAGCTGACAATCAAACTACTGAGGATGAAGACAATTTTTCTCATAACACCTCCTGGAATTGGAAATAAAAAAGCGGGAGACGGGACTCGAACCCGCAACCAACGGCTTGGAAGGCCGTGACTCTACCATTGAGCTACTCCCGCGGTCATAAGCCAATTCTGCAATAATTTTATCTAATTATACCTGCTAAAATTCAAAAGTCAAGAAGGAAAAAACTTGACAACCGCAGCGAAATTATTATACTATCATTGATGGTAAGTATACCAGACTTAACAATCGGACTAGTCAAAACAATAAAAGCCGCCCAGATCTACCAAACCATCCATCCCACCTTTAAAAGTTTTTTCCTTCAATTTTTTTTAGACCTCACCGAGTATTTAAAAATCAATTACCATTTAATTCTACAAATTGAACGTTTTGCCCTCCGGCATGAAAATACGACCATTTATGAAGAAACCGAAAAAGATATCAGCATTGCCTTCAGGCTATTCAAAGATGGAATAAGGGAGATCAAATTTACCGAGGGACTCACTGAGGATGAATTGTTAATGTTTATAGAAATAATCAGCCGTGCCGAGCGAGACCAGGATATCGCTCTTAATTTATGGGAATGTGACTTTTCCCATATCAATTTTTATGTAGTGGAAGAAGAGGAAGAAGAAAAGTTAGCTTATACCTTACCCGAATTACCCAAATTGGACATAAATTACGATGCGGCAATTAATGAAATATTAGCAAGAGAAAAAATCGATTTTCAGGACCGCATCCCGGTGGAGATAAATCCGGATGAACTCCGAATACTAAAAAACGCTATAGCTGAGATTGAAAACCAGACTGATTTTGAAATAGTCACCAAGGTATTACTTGATGTTTACAAAAATATCAAAACCCAAGAGGTTGTTGAAGCCCTTGCCGAGATACTTGAAATTTGTCTAAATACTCAAGATTTTAAAAACGCCAATATGATTGTGAATTACCTGTGGAATTATGCTGATATCAATCTGGTGACCCAAATTGAAAACGAAGAATTAGTGATGGGATTTGCTGGAATTCCGGATATACTTGATGAACAGTCATTCTCCGATTTCATCGCCCTGGTTGGCTTTTTCTCAAAAAAGGCTGTGCCCTGGTTTATTAAAATACTCAAGAATATTGCAAATGAAGAACGTCTACGCCCTCTCCAGGCGCGACTTGCTTATATTTGTCAGGGTGATATTGAACCGGTCATGCCTTTTTTAAAAGAACGGGATATCAAAACCTTAGCCAATGCTATTGTGATCTTAGGAATGATCAAAAATCCTGGAGCAAAAAATCACCTAAAAACCCTTTCCTTACATCCTTCACCCCTGGTACGGTCTGCAATAATTGAAGCCCTCTCAGAACTTGAGGATGCAAAAGCAATTTCCACCTTCCTCGAAGACAGCGATGAGAGTGTAAGAATCCGAGCCCTCACTGCCTTGACGAAACTCAATTACCCACCCATTTATTCAAAACTGATCAAAACCATTAAACACCGAAAATTTTTTGAACTTAATTATACTGAACAAAAGGCGTATTTCGATTGTCTGGTTGCCAGTGGTAACAATAAATTGATTAATGACTTAGCGAGTATACTTTTCAAATGGGTTTTGCTCAACAAAAAAAGGTATCTAATAAAAAGACAATTAGCAGCGCGTGCGCTTGCGAAGATCGGCAACGACCGAGCCATAGCGGTCCTCAAAAGGGGAATAAAAAAGCGCAACGAAGATATCAAGGCGGTTTGTGAAACAGCTTTGAAGTTTATCCCGACGGAGTTAAAAAATGTATAAATTCGGTAAAGATTTCATCGCGAACTTTTATACCTTAATCAAAGCGACATTTGTCTATGAATTCAATAACGATGTCGTAATCAATCTGTTAAATAAATTCTTCAATCTTATAAAAACTTTGTTCCAGACAAACAACCAGATTGAAATATTAAGATATCGGGATTATATCTTCTTCAATAAAATACGGATGCGTTTTGAAATTGAAGGGTATGCCAGTCTGCAATTTCTGGAGGAAAATCTGAAAAGATTGGGGATAAAAACGATAACTTTTTTCCCGGGTTTGAAAGCCAGCGAAATATTAAAGTTTGCCACGCTATTTAAATTGAACCGGGAAGGTTTTATCAGTGAATACCAGCGTATAAATTTTCCTTCGATCACTGTGGAATTCTACACCCAAGAAGAAGAACCGGTACCTGAATTTCTCAAAAACGGTGAGCAGGTAAAAAAAACCTACTTCAAGGCGTTAAAAGTAACGAAAAATTTAATCCAGCACCTCTGGGCTCGGCAGTCAGTGGATACTCGAAGTTTCCGGCGTGTAGTCTATACACTGATTGATAGTCTAAGCCAGGATGAATTCGGCTTAATCGCTCTGACCTCGATAAAAAATTTTGATGAATATACTTATAACCATTCACTTAATGTAGGAGTTTTATCCTTAGCCCTGGGGCAACGGCTGGATTTAGACCGGAAAAACCTCGTAAAATTGGGTACCGCTGGGCTACTCCATGATATCGGGAAGGTAGCCATTTCTAAAGCGCTCATTGATAAAGCCCAGAGCCTTACTGAGGAAGAATGGGAGATCATGAAAAAACATTCCACCTTCGGTGTGAACGAAATAATCAAGACTCGAGGTCTCGATGATATCTCTTTTGCTGCATTTCTCGCCGCCTATCAACATCACTGGAATTACGATGGTACCGGGTATCCAGACCGGTTCGATCCGAAAATGCAACCCAATTTATTTGCCCGTATCATCCGCATCTGCGATGCCTATGATGCCATGACCACCTCCCGTCCCTACCAGATTTTGCCCTATCCACCTCCGGTGGCGATTCGGGTGATATGGTCCCACGCCGGCTCCTATTTTGACCCGATCCTGGTCAAAGTCTTTATTCAAATCCTGGGCGTTTACCCGGTAAGCAGTTGTCTTGAACTGGATAATGCAGAAATCGCGGTGGTGATCCACCAGAATCCTGTGCACATTGACCGCCCCGTAATCAAAATCGTAATGAACAATAGAAAACAAAAAATTGCGGGTCCAGTCATTGATCTTAGCCAGGAAAAAAGGTTAAATATCATCCGGCCAGTTTATCCCCAAAAGTACGATCTCAACCCCGCTGAGTATTTACTTTAGTGTTGGATACTCTGCCTTGACAAAATGAGCTAAAGAACTATATTATAAATGTGAAATTATTACTTGTCACACCACGTTCTGGCCCTAGGAAGCCGCCACTGGGTTTGAAGATTCCCCAACTTGCCCTTCACATCCTTGCGTCCCTAACTCCACCCGATATTGAACTATCCGTTGTCGATGAACAATTGGCTGATATCAACTTTGCCCACCATTATGACCTTGCCGGTATTTCCATAATGACCGCCAATGCTCCTCGTGGATACCAAATTGCCCAGCAACTCAAAAAAATGGGTACAAAGGTAGTCTTTGGGGGGATACACGCCTCGGTCCTTCCTGAAGAAGCCTTACAGCACGGAGATGCAGTGGTGGTAGGCGAAGCCGAAGGAGTGTGGCAAAAGGTAATTGAAGATTTCCAAAATAACCGCCTGCAAAAAATTTACAAAGCAGAACCCTTTGATCTGTGTAAATCTCCTCTGCCGCGCCGAGATCTCAAACTCGAGCCGGTCATCCTCGGTTACAAATGGCCCGGATTCTTTACCACCCGGGGTTGCCCCTACAACTGTGAATTCTGTTCGGTAAGTGATATTTTCGGAAAAAAGATTAGGCACCTGCCGATTGCCACTGTCATTAAAGATATCGAGAATGCCGATTCTAAGATCTTCTTAAACCTTGATGATAATGTAGTAGGTGACCCTAAATATGCGAAAGAATTGTTTCTGGCGCTCGCACCTTTAAAAATTGAATGGGGCGGCCAGAGCACAATAAACATTGCCCAGGATAGTGAATTATTGAAATTGTGTTATCAAGCAGGATGTCGAGGGTTGTTCATCGGTATCGAATCCATCTCCGCAAAAAGCTCTGCCGGTTTTAAAAAAACCCTTAAAACGATCGAAGAGAATTATGACGCTGTCAAGAAGATTCAAGATGCCGGGATACTTTTCCATCCTTCTTTTGTCTTTGGTTTAGATGAAGATACCAAGGATATATTCGAAAGAACCCTTGATTTTTTATATAAAGCACGGATTACAACTGCAACTTTTAACATCCTCACTCCGTATCCAGGGACAAGGCTCTATTATCGTCTGAAAAAAGAAGGACGCCTTCTTACTGAAGATTGGGAAAAATATAATCATTCTACAGTGGTCTTCAAGCCCAAAAACATGACGATTGAAGAGTTGATTGAAGGTTATTATCTTTTGAAAAAAGAATTTTATTCAATCTCGAAAATCTGCAAAAGGATTTTGTACTTGGGCGAAATTAGTAATCCGGGATTAGTGCAATTCTTTTATGCGGTATTCAACAATATTGCAGGCCGGCAGATAACTGTTGATTCCATCCCAGAAAATTACAAGACCCGGACATAAAAGCAATCATCAACAAAACGCCCTTTCATCTTTAAAATCGCTTTATCATCTTCCAGTTGTTGAAACACCACTGCTTCCAAATGGTCGGTCTCATCATCAATAGTGTAAAATGAAATAAATCGATGCTTGCTGGTGCAAATTATTCTTCGGGCAATCACCAGACCGACCACATCAACTTCTTCTTTTTTTCCTCTAACCTCCGATAACTTCACTGATCGGTTGGGATACAAAAACTCCAGAATGTGTTGGTCGGGTAGAAAGCCCAAAGTATAAAGCTGTGCTTTATACTTATCCTGTTGATTAAAGTCTCCAAAATATTCGGCATTGATATTTTCTAATAATAAGTTTGTCTGCTCTCTCGATGACCTCCGGGAGGTAGTTCTTACGGATTTTAATAATTTAAAGTATAAAGCACTCCAGGATTCCCCAAACAAATTAAGCGCGCCTGATCTTATCAGATTCAATCCTTCTTCAATGTCCGGTTTGACCGCCACGAATAAATGTTCTGCATTATTAAAAGGTCGGAACCTCAATATTTTTTCAAATGTAGAAAAGGAAAGGTTCCGAATATGACGGAATCCAGTGATCAATGCACCATCCTTTATCGTAAATCCCCAGTCACTCTTATTTATATCCGGACCCAAAATCTTTATCCCCCAACGCCGGGCCTCGTTAAGATATGCATGTAAGGGATAGTAACCACCCTCATTATTCAATAGTCGACAAAAAAATTCCAGGGGGTTGTAGAATTTCTGATAGGCGGACAGATAGGCGAGTGTGGCATAGGTAATACTGTGGGCTTTGTTGAAACTAAAAGAAGAAAAAGCGGCAATTCTCTGCCAAACCTGCTCGGTCTCTTTCCGGCTATACCCGGATGCCTGTGCCTGCTGGAAAAATTTTTCTCTCAACGTCGTCATGAGGGTTGAATTTCGCTCCTTGGTCATCGCCCTTCTTAAAAGGTCAGCCTCTTCCAGGCTGAATCCCGCAAAACGATTTGCAATATTCAGGATCTGTTCTTGATATATTGGGATACCTAAGGTTTCCTGGAGAATATCCTTCAAGTCCGGATGAGGATATGTGATCTTCTCAGCATTATTCAATCTTTTTATAAAACGCTCTTTCATACCACCCTGGGCTGGACCGGGTCTGATAATAGCAATTGCATTGGCAATATCGAGGAGGCTTTGGGGACGGATTTTTTTTAAAATTTGCCGGACCATTGGACTCTCAATTTGAAAACAACCGATGGTCCTTGCCTCCCCGAGGAAGCGATAGACGGAAGCATCGGCAAAATCTATCGTTTCCCGTTTAAGATATAATTCCGGGAAACCCCGGACTCCGAGAATATCTATCTTCACCAATCCGGTAACGCCGATACCTTCTTTATCCAGTTGAGTAATTGCACCCAGTGGACCCGGATATAATGGCACATAGCTAACGACCGGCTCCGGAGTTATCACAATGCCACTCGGGTGCGTAGCGACAGCCCGCGGGTATCCGTCAATCTGTTCCCCGAGTTTCATTATTGCAGCAACTAATTTCTCTCCAAGATGGTCTTTAATGTTCTTTAACTCCTCCGGGGTGATACCAAAAGCGCGCGCCGTATCCCGGAACCGGGCGCGAATCTGAAACCTGTTTATCATACTGAGCCGTGCTACATGGTTATTACCAAATTTTTTATAAATTGCATCTATCAGGCGTTCACGTTGGTTGAATTCCACATCCACATCAATATCAGGTGGTTCACGCCGTTTTTGATTCAAAAATCTCTCAAAAGGAAGTTGGTATTTGATTGGGTTAACCACTGAAAGACCCAGCAGGTAGAGAATGAAAGATGCCGCCGCGGAACCGCGCACATTCATTCTTATGCCCTGGCTTTGTGCAAACTCCTTCAATTCGTAGATGAGAACGAAATATGGCTCAAAGCCCATTTCTTTTATAATTTTGTATTCCGATTCCAATCTTCTTTTTTCTTGACCATTCAGTCTTGAATGAAATGGCTTAATAATTTCCGCCAACGATTTTTTACAATAGGGGAAGATCCATTCGGAGGCATCTGGCAAATATGAACATTCCTCGGCAATACGCAAGGAATTTTTTATTGCCGGTGATTGAGGTTCATAAAACCTTATAAACTGGTCGGGTTTAATAAGATAAGAAATCTTTTTGTTCCCATCTTCAACAGGAAATTTTTTTATTTTGGATAAGAGTCGATAAATAACCTTCTCCTGGGGTTTGACATAAAATATCTCATTAGCACCCACTACCGGTACCTTCTTATCAGGCATGTAGGAGGCACCGGGAAGCAAAAGATAATATTGCCCAGCAAAAGCAGATGCAAATTCTTCAAGGGCTGGCACTGCATTAGTAATAAGTATCAATCCGGCAGCATGGTTTTTGATAAAATTGGTATCTAGCATTTGGAAGGCATGACGGGTGAGAATCGAACAGAGATTTGTGTAACCAATGCGATTCTTGATAAAAAGATAGATGGCAAACTTTTTTTCTGGATCGCGATTTTGATCTCCACTCACTGTTACCCGGGCGCCGATGAGCGGTTTTATCCCATATTCCTTTGCCCGAGTTAAAAATTCATAGAGCCCGAAGAAGGCATCATCAACAATCCCGCAGGCAGGGATTTGGTAATCTTTCAGCGTTTCAAAAAGGGTTTTAAAGTCCGAACCACCCCGGCCATAATTACTGTGATACAGAATTGGAATATACATTTTTTAACCCTGGGGTGTAATCAGTGAATGAACCCGGGTATTAAATTTAACCGCCAAATTTTTTGCGGGCAATACGGAATTAAAACCAAATTTGAGGCGTGCTTTATCCAAGGCCTGGTTGAGACGATTCAAACGCTCTTCCTGGAGTGAAAAGATTGAAGGTTGAAACCGGTCGTATTGAAAAGCAGTTAAAGCAACCCCGATGAGCCTTATCCGTTTGTTTTCTTCCATCATCCCCTGAAGCACCGGTAAACAAAACTTATAAATACGCTGCTGGGAATTGGTGCTAGTCGGTAACCGAACACGCCGGGTAACGGTTTTGAAATCCGAAAACCGTAATTTTATTATGCATAAAAGCGTCGCCAATCCATTCTGTCGGAGGCGCTGGCATAAAATCTCAATGAGCTGATAAAACACACTTCTTATCAGTTCCCCATCATTGGTATCCTCGGGAAAGGTTACCTCATGACTCATTGATTTGATTGTATTTAAAAGTCGGTAATCACCGCCATTCAGAAAAGATTTGATCGTTCGATAGCCCTGGCCCAAGGCGACCTCTAGAATCCAATCTGGGGTCTTAAAAAAATCCTCCACCGTGTGTATATTCAAATTTTTTAATACCACTAGTGATTTCGGTCCAATCCCCGGGAGGACATCAACGGAGAGAGGAAAAAGGAATTTCCTTTCCTCTTCTGGATTGACTATCAACAACCCACCAGGTTTTG
Source organism: candidate division WOR-3 bacterium (assembly GCA_039802205.1). Classification (NCBI taxonomy): domain Bacteria; kingdom Pseudomonadati; phylum Caldifarciminota; species Caldifarciminota bacterium. Next base: position 41,611 of record JBDRWD010000003.1, on the reverse strand, counting down.
ATTGCTCGCAAGCAATTTTGGCAATAACCTTTGTCCGGGCGATGCCGATAGAGCATGGGAGACGGAGAAACTCCTTGATCTTCTGTTTGATTTGCTGAGCAAGAACAAGAGGGGGTCCAAAGAGGCGCTCGGTTCCTCTTATATCCACAAATGCTTCGTCTATGGAAGCCTTTTCCACGCCCGGGGAGTAATGATAAAGAAACTCCTCAAACCGCTTGGAAAATTCTTCATATTTAGGAAAATCTGGCCTTAAGAAGATTGCCCATGGACATAATTTATAGGCTTGAGAAATGGGCATACCGGATTTTATCCCGAAGTGTCTTGCTTCATAAGAAGCAGAAGCCACCACCCCCCGCTCTCCTGGCAATGCACCCACTACCACCGGTTTTCCATTGAGTTCCGGGTTCAATGCCCGCTCTACCGAAACAAAAAAGGCATCTAAATCAATGCAAAGAAACATGATCAGGGGTTGAGTTCCCTTACCACTCCAACTACCTTGCCCATTATTTCAAACGGTTTCTCTATCAGGGGATATGAATCATTCTCGGGTTTCAGAACAAATCTACCGTTTATTACCCTCAATCTTTTTATAGTCGTCTCTCCTTCCACATTGGCAACAACTATATCCCCTTCCTGGGCGTCTCCGCCCGGACGGACCACCACCAGGTCTCCATCATATATCCGGGCATTGATCATACTATCTCCCTTCACCCTTAACAAAAAGCAGTCCTGCCAGGAAAAAGGGTCAAAATATCCTTCAATCTCTTCAAAAGCGAGATTAGGCAACCCAGCAGCCACCCTTCCCACTATTGGCAGTCTAACCGGTTCTACCATCAATCCCCTTGCCTTGCTCTGGGTCTTTTTCAGCAACCCTTCTTTTACTAGATTGTCGATATGAACCTTTACCCCTTTTGTGCTCTTCAATCCTACCATCCGGGCAATCTCCCGAATTGTAGGAGGATAACCATATTCCCTTATAAAATCCCGGATTGCCTTGAGGATCTCCTGTTTTTTCTCTCTACCCATAAATCTCCTTTGTTATATGTAAACATTTGTTTACATATATATTATACTCGTAGATGAAAAATCGTCAAGGGGTAAAATGCATCTATCCCCTTGACATTGGACAAAAATTCTATATATTATATATAGTGAAAGCTTTATTTTTCACGATCAAAAACCAAAAAAGCTTGGCTATTTTTTTAAATTAAAAAAGAAAGGAGGTGTTAGAATAAATGACCAAGATCGTCGTCTATGAAGGCGAATCTTTCGATAATGCAATGCGCCGATTTAGAAAATCGGTGGAGCGCGCCGGTATTCTTCGTGCTATTAAGAAGCACGAAGTCTATGAAAAACCGAGCGAAAGAAGAAAAAGGCGCTTGCTCGCTGCAAGGAAAAAAGAACTAAAAAGACAGCGGGAGGAATTATAGAAAGAACCCATGCGGAATTGGTTCTTGAACTCCCTAAAGTTCTAAAAATCCTTGCTGAGTACTGTCAGAGTCCAGCCGGAAAAGATAAGGCATTGAATATTGGACAATTTCGAGATTGCGCAAATGCCCAGTGGGAACTCAATCGGATAGAAGACATCAGAAAATCCGGCGAGAAGGTGGATTTTTATATCCCCTTTGCACCGAACGAGTTACGACGCCTGATTACACTTTACCCATACCTCGATATTGAAGTCCTCCATACCCTGCGCCTGTTTCTTACTCATTTACACACCTTAAAGGTGCGCTATACGAAAGGAAGATTGAGAGATTATTTCAATAGGTTTCATGAGTATGATAAGCTCATTGAAGAGATAAATAACAAGATAGATGACAATAAAGAGATAAAGAATGAGGCATCACCTGTGTTGTCTAAGATTAGAATGCGAAAACAAGCACTCCATAATCAAATCTATTCCCGACTCCGGGAAATACTTACCGCCCAGCCCCATCTCTTTACCGAATTGAATATCGTGGAACGCAACAGTCGGTATGTCCTGCCTGTGAAGGCGAACTTAAAAAATCAACTCCCGGGCTTAGTCCATGCCTATTCAAACTCCGGGGAAACGGTCTTCATTGAACCATTGCCGATCGTGGAATTTGGTGCAGAGCTTATGGAACTGGAAAAAAAAGAACAGGATGAGATAGTGAATATTCTTAAAGAACTGACTGCGAAAGTAAAACTGGTCATTGATGATATTGAAGCGGATGTGGATTATGCTGCAGAGCTTGATCTCCTTTTTGCAAAAGTAAGGTATGCCGAAGATTACCACTGTGCCATGCCCATCTTTGATAAACATCTTTTCATAAAAAATGGCTATCATCCCTTACTGAAACATTTGAAAAAAGATGTTGTGCCGCTAAACCTCGATTTACCCGTCGGAAAAAATGTGCTTTTAATCTCTGGACCCAATGCCGGTGGAAAGACTGTGGTTTTAAAAACCGTTGGACTACTTGCGCTCATGGCAAAATGCGGCATCTTTATCCCTGCGGACGAAGGAACCACCATTCCGTTTTTTGGCGAAATCTATGCCGATATTGGTGATGAACAGAGCCTTGAATCCGATCTCTCCACCTTTGCTGCCCACCTTTTGCAGATAAAATCAGCACTTGATGCTCGGGGTGGAAATAATCTTATCCTTCTTGACGAACTGATGAATCAGACCTCTGTTGAAGAAGGTTCGGCACTCGCTGCAGCAATTATGGAAGAATTCGCCCGGCGCAATGACATTGTCTTAGCCACAACCCATAATGAGAATTTGAAGTTATATGTGAGCAAGAAAAAAGAAATGCTCAATGCTGGGATGGAATTCACCGACCGTCCCACTTATCGTTTGATACTCGGAATTCCTCAGCCGAGCAATGCATTGAAACTGGCGGAGCAGATGGGATTGGATAAAGGAGTGTTGGAAAAAGCACGGCTTTATCTGGATAAAGAAAAAGAAACACTAAACGAACTTTTAGAAAATCTGTCAAAAGAGTTGAGTGCAGTCCAGTGTGAAAAAGAAAGACTTGCGCAGTTGATTGCGACCTACGAAACTAAGCTCGCTGAATTCCAAGCCAAAAAGAAAAAAGAAGTTGAGGATATAAAGGAGAAATACCAGAAAGAATTAATTAGAGCCAAACACCATATTGAAGAACTGATAAAAGCCTTAAAAAAAGAAGGGCCAAAACCGGAATTGATTAAAGAGACCAAAGAATTTTTTAATGAAAAATTGCAACAGGAAAAAAGAGAACCTTATTATCCGCAACTCGGCGAATGGGTGCGCATAAGAGGCTCAAATAAAACCGGAGTGGTTCTTGCTCGCACCCAGGATCGCTACAAGATCGGTTTTGACAATCTGGTCTTTTGGGCAAAACCCGAAGAAATTGAACCTGGAGCAAAGTAAAATGATTGAACGCGAAAAGATCGAAGAAATTGTTCGACAGACCGATATTGTGGATTTAATATCCCAGTATCTCCCTTTGAAGAAAGTGGGAAAGAATTATCGCGCTCTTTGTCCATTTCATTCCGAAAGAACGCCCTCCTTCTATGTGAGTCCCGAGAAGGGAATTTACTACTGTTTTGGCTGTAAAAAAGGCGGCAATGCGTTGAATTTCTTGATGGAATATGAACATCTTGATTTTCCTGATGCCCTGCGCCGTCTCGCCAAGAATTTGGGAATCGAAATTGACACCACGAAAAATCTCAAATATAAAGAATTATACGAGATCAATGAACTCGCAACACAGTTTTATTCCCTAGTCCTGACAAAAGAAATCGGACGGAGAGGACAGAATTATCTTAAAGAACGGCGTATTGATATAGAAAAACTAAAGGATTTCCGTCTTGGTTATGCACCAAGTTCCGGGGGTCTGATTACCTTTATGCGGCAGAAGGGGATAAATATTGAAAAACTCATAAATGCAGGGCTGGTAGCACAGAATCGTGAACTCTTCCATGACCGGATAATCTTTCCCATCTTTAACCTTGCCGGTCGGGTCATCGGCTTCGGAGGCCGGAGAGTTGATGACTGGATCCAACCCAAATATCTCAATTCACCCGAAACCCCAATCTTTAAGAAAGGTGATGTCCTTTATGGTTTATACCAGGCGAAGGAAGCGATAAAGGCAAAAGCTGAGGCCATAATTGTCGAGGGTTATTTCGACCTGCTCAGTCTTTTCCAAGCAGGAGTAAAAAATCTCTGTGCTCCCTTGGGAACCGCCTTGACCGAGAATCAAGCGGTATTGATTTCAAGATATGCACAAAAGGCGAACATCCTATTTGACGGAGACCTCTCGGGTATCAAGGCTGCACTCCGGTCCATCGGGATATTGATCAACGCCCAAGTAGATGTCCATATTGTAGAAATTCCTGAGGATTACGACCCTGATGAATTCATAAAAGAAAAAGGAATTGAAGCTTTGCATATGCTGATTAACTCGGCAGCCGATTTTTTCACCTTTTATAAAAAGGTGACCGAGATAAAAAGTGTTGAAGACGAGGTGAATTTAATCAAGGAATTGATCGAGATTATCAGTAAGATTCATGACCCGATACGACTGGACCGCTACTTGCGGCATACTGCCCAAGTTTTTGATATTCCGATAGATGTGCTGCGGAGGAAAGTGGCTGGTGGAATGGGTAGTAAAAAAACACCGGCTCCGGAAAAAACGACAAAAAAAGTTATCACGCCTGAAGAAAAATTGATGTCTTTAATACTCAATAATTTAAAATATTTTAATCATGCGCGGGAAATCATTTCTTTGGATGATTTCAGTGATATGCGCGTGAAAAAATTATTTGAGTTCTTATTAAAACAAGAAAACTTTTCGGTGCAAGAAATATTTGATTTAAATATTGAGGAAGACTTAAAAAATAAAATTTTGGCCTCGCTCATTGAGGCTGAAAGACTTACCGAGGAAGACTTTGTTCAAACTTTGAAAGCGTATAAAAAGAACATCTTAAGAAAGAAATTAAAAACCAAAATCAGCGAGGCAATTAAAACCGGAGACGATGAGTCTCTGAAAAAGTACCAAGAATTACTTAAAATTAAAAAGGAGTAAAATGGTGAAATATTCTCAAAAAATCTTCGAAAAAGCAAAAGAGACAGGCAAGATTACCATAAACGAAATTAACAATCTCATCCCAGAGAATGTCACCCCGGAAGAGATTGACGAAGTCCTTGATTTACTCGCGCGGAATGGGATTGTCATAGTACAAAGTGAAGAAGAAGAAATTCCTAAATCGGAAACAGCAAAAAGTGTGCAGCGGGCTGAAGAACCGATAAGGGCCTATTTCCGGGAACTTGCACGGTATGACCTTTTAACCAAGGACGAAGAATACGAATTCTCGGTGAAGACCGAACAGGGATACCGAATGATTGTCAAAGAATTTCTCCGTTATCCCTGCGCTTTGTATGAATTGATCGCCGTTTGTAAACAAGTGGAACTTGGCAAGAAAAGCCTAGACCAGATTTCCCGGGTGGAGATTGAGGCGATCATGGATAAACATACCTTCTGGGCTGAACGTCAGAAATTTATCCGCCGGGTAAAATCGCTGGAAAGGGATTACAATATCTTGCTGAAGTATTACAAAAAAGCCGAAAAAGACCATTCCAAGATGCTCCAGGGGATAATCTTTCACAAAGAAGAACGGGTGAGAAAGGCAATTGAAAAACTTGCCCTCCAGCATAATGTGGTCAATTGTGCCATCCAGAAGTTTAAAGAGACGATTGAACGCTTGGAAAAAATCGACAAGACCCTGCTCCGGATGCGCAATCAAGAGGGAATTAATCTTTTGAACAAGGAGAGAAAGAAACTGCTTGCGGAACTCGGTAATGACCCGGAGCGGGCAAGTTTTTCTTTAAAAGTGATTGAGAATCTTGAAAACATGATCAACCGTTCCCGCCAGAGGATGATTGAAGGCAATGTGCGTCTGGTAATCTCCATTGCCAAGAAGTATGTGAATCGCGGCCTGGAATTTGCCGATTTAGTGGGTGAAGGGAACAACGGATTAATCAAGGCAGTTGAGAAGTTTGATTACCGTAAGGGCTACAAATTTTCCACCTATGCCACCTGGTGGATAAGACAGGCAATAACCCGAGCGATTGGAGATCAGGCGCGAACCGTGAGGGTGCCGGCACATATTCTTGATACCATGAATAAAGTCGCCCGTGCCCAGCGGGATATGACCCAGAACCTGGGACGCGAGCCCACGATCGAAGAGATTGCCCAACATTTAGATTTACCCACGGATAAAGTCCGCATGGTCCAAAATATCTCACTAATTCCTATTTCGCTTGATAAACCTATTGATGATGAAGAATCAAGCTTCGTCGGCGATTTTATCAGCAATCCCATGTCCGATTCACCCTCAAGGAGAGCGGCGATATCTATTCTTAAGGACCGGTTCAATGAAATCTTAAAAGACCTGCCCAAAAGAGAAGAGAAGATCATTCGCCTTCGTTTTGGTCTAGGCAATGGCACACCCAAGACCCTTGAAGAAGTTGGACGTATGTTCAATATTACGAGGGAAAGGGTAAGACAGATTGAAGCCAAGGCACTGCGCAAACTCCGTCATCCCACCCGTTTGCGTAAACTCCAGGTTTTCAAGGACCTGATTGAAATGGAATAAGCAATCTTCCCTTATGGGCGCAATTTTTGATGCGGTAATAATCGGAGCTGGCCCAGGTGGCTATCCCTGTGCGATTCGCCTCGGTCAGTTAAAGAAAAAGGTCCTGGTGGTGGAAGCATGCGAACTTGGTGGTGTTTGTTTGAACCGGGGCTGCATTCCAACCAAAACATTAAGCTTTGCTGCCGAAATGTTAGAAAATCTCCAAAAAGTCCAGCACATCGGTATAAACATAGCAAATAACGGTCTGGATCTGACTGCCCTCCGTAATCATACTGAAGGGGTCGTAAAAAGATTGCGTGGTGGGATTGAGTATCTTTTCAAAAATAACCATGTGGAATGGAAAAAAGCTCAGGCAAAAATCATTTCAGAGCATAAGATTGAACTAAAAAGCAACGACACCGTGGAATATATTGAAGCCGAGAATATTGTAATTGCCACCGGCACTGAAATCATAGCCCTCCCGGGATTTGAATTTGATGGTCGATTTATTACTAACACCGATGATGCCCTGCGCTTAGATGATATTCCCGAAAAACTACTGGTTGTCGGTGCTGGTGCCTGCGGTTTAGAACTTGCCACCATCTATGCAGCCTTAGGAAGTAAGGTAAAAATTGTAGAGATAATGGAGCAGATACTACCGGGTATGGAACCTGAACTCTGTGCTACTCTGTTTAAGGTTCTGAAAAAAAAGGGCATAGAAATCCTGCTCCAGTCCACGGTTCTGGATTATCAAATCGAAGGAGATAAAATAAATGTGAGAATTCAGGGACCCGGCATTAGCATCCATGAGGACTTCAATCGTATTCTGATTACCGTGGGCAGAAAACCGACGAATAGTGCATTCAAAAATTTTGGTATCGAATGTGATAAAAAGGGGTACATTGTGGTTGATGATTCATACCGTACCAATATCAGGAACATCTTTGCGGTTGGTGATATAATCGGACCACCGCTGCTGGCGCATAAGGCAACAAAACAGGGAATAGAAGTGGCAGAGATCATCGGTGGGCTTCGGACAAATAAAAATTCTCACGCAATACCTGCCTGTGTCTTCACCATTCCGCCTTTCGCATCCGTGGGACTAACTGAAAAAGAAGCACTGGAGCAAGGTCTGAAAGTAAAAATTGGAAGGTTTCCTTACCGAGCCTCGGGGAAGGCATTGTCAATGCTTGAGACCGAAGGAATGGTTAAGATTGTCGCGACCGAAGAAGGGAAAATCCTGGGTATACACATACTCGGTGCCGAATCACCAAGTCTGATCGGCGAGGCAGTATTGGCCCTTGAGCAAGGACTGAAGGTAAATGACCTTGCGGAAATCATCCATCCCCACCCCACACTCACCGAGGCCATAGGAGAAGCCGCAGAAAATTTTTACAATAAAGCCATCCATATTCTCAATTCTTCCTACTAAACAGCCTTAATTGTTCAAGTAACTTTTTTTACCACTTCCTTTAATAGGTTATCCTAAAGATAAATATCTCCTAACTATTTTTGTTGCTCAGAAACCTCTCAAGAATGGTCCTGATTGACTTTCCACCATTTTGGTATATAATAACCAACCATGATAAATCTCATCTGCCGAACTTGCAAAAAAAGTTACCCTGATTATAAATCATTATGGCAATGCCAATGTGGCGGAATACTGGATTTAGAAATCACCAGCCTCCTCCCCCGTAGGGAATTGAGCAGAAGAGCAATTTCGCTCTGGCGTTACCGAGAAATGCTTCCACTGAAAGACGACAAAAATATTATTTCCTTTAACGAAGGGTTTACTCCACTCGTTGAAATTCCCATAGAAAAAAAGACAGTATTATTCAAAATGGATTTTCTCTTTCCTACCGGTTCTTTTAAAGACCGCGGGGCATCGGTTCTGGTGAGCAAAATTAAAGAACTTGGTATAAAAAAAGTTTTGATTGACTCTTCGGGTAATGCGGGAAGTGCGGTGAGTGCATATTGCGCAAAAGCCGGGATTGAATGTACCGTACTGGTGCCTGAGAATACCAGTGAAGAGAAATTAAATCAGATAAAGGCGTATGGTGCAAAATTATACATCGTTCAGGGCGATAGAGATGAAACCGCAAGGGTCGCCTTAAAACTTTCTGAAAAAATATATTATGCCAGTCATTATTATAATCCATATTTTTTACATGGCACCAAGACATTCGCCTACGAGATTGTGGAACAATTGACTTGGAAAGCACCAGATGCCATCGTCCTGCCCATTGGCAATGGCACACTCTTATTGGGAGCTTATATCGGATTCAAGGAATTACTTAACCAGAAACTTATAAAAAAGATGCCCAAACTTATAGGTGTTCAGTCCCAGAATTGTGCGCCCATCTACTGGATGTTCAAAAATAATACTAACCGAATTCCCGAATTCACAATTAAACCTACAATCGCTGATGGAATAAGTGTTGGCAGACCACCACGGGCAGTCCAGATTATCTCGGCAATAAAAGAATCAGAAGGAATTATTTTCACTGTTAGTGAAAAAGAAATCAAGCAAGCTTTGGAAGAAATCTATAAATTAGGAATTTATATCGAACCCACCTCAGCAACCGCAGTTGCTGGAGTGAAAAGATATTTGAAGATTACAAAGAAAAAAGAATTGATTGTATCAACTTTTACCGGCACAGGCTTAAAATCCCATAAAATATGACCCTCATTATCATTGGTTTTATACTTGCCTTCATTTTCATAGTAATCATCGGGCAAAAAAATCTTCCGTTAGCCCTTTTCTGTGGCACAATCATTCTTGGCTTATTTACCATCCCGGCTATAAATATTGTTAAAATATTTATCAATACACTTACGGATATCCCTGTGATCCTTTTAGTGTTTGTAGTATTTTTCATACCTATGATTGGTGGTGTAATGCGTGAGAGCGGGCAGATGGACAACATCGTGCGAAATTTAAGAATTGGCAAAAGAGGGATTATGGCGGTTGCGCCGGCAATAATGGGATTATTGCCGATGCCTGGGGGTGCGTTATTTTCCGCACCGATAATGGAAAAAAGTGGCGAAGGGGTTGATGATGATTTAAAAGTAGCAATAAATATCTGGTACCGTCACCTTTTGATTTTGGTTTATCCTTTGAGTTCGGATTTGATTGCCACAACCAAAATTGTGGGATTAAATATCTACAATGCAGTTTTATATCTCTTCCCTACCCTGATCATTGCTACTATACTTGGACAGATATTTTTTTTAAATAAGGTGAAAGGCGAAATCGCCTATATCGATAAATTCTCATTGAAGAATCTTTTAATACCTCTGATCATAATCCTTGTTGCTCCCCTTTTAGATTTTATCTTTCGCAGTTCCAAGGTTTTTTCTTTAAAAGAAATTGGAACATTGATCGGCGTGCTGACTGGATTCGGACTAGCTATGTTCTTCAGCCCGACAAAAGTTGATTTGATACAGATATTCCTAAAAATGAAACCATACCGGTTTTCTTTCATTATTTTAGGACTTTTTTATTTCCTGAATATTTTCAAAGTTTCAGGAATCGACAAAGTGATTGCCCAAATCCCATTCCCACCTCTTTTATTGTGTATCATCGCAGGATTTATTTTAGGCGTTGCGACAGGTAGGGTTCTTTTACCTTCTTCAATTGTATTTCCGATCTTCTTGCTCACCAACCAAATCACTCTTTTAAACTTCACCTTAATCTATACAAGCATATTTTTTGGTTATGTTGTATCACCAGTCCATCCCTGTTTAAGTGTCACCTGCGAATATTTTAGGACAGACATCAAGGGTCCTTTTAAATTATTAATGCCACCCGCATTAATAATCTTTGCTATAGTGTTAATCTTGGGAATCATCAGTTCTCTGGCTTTCTCTATGCAGGGTTTGTGAGATTTTTAAAACACACTCCGCGACTGGAGTTGTAGGGCAAGGCTTTAGCCTTGGATTAAACCTGTGCCACCGATTCGGTAGCTTGAATCTTCTACCTATCCACAGAGAATAAAACCGCAGTTCAAACTCTCGGAACCCTTGACTGGGAGCAAATTTAAAATATAATTTAACATGCAAAGATCATTAATGTTAACAACAATGGCATTTTTTTGTTTTGCCCAGATCTGGCAGCCCGGGGCAACCGGTTACACATTTTTAAAACTCGGGGTCGGTGTCCGACCCGTCGCAATGGGTAATGCCTTCACGGCTTTAAGCGATGATGGATACGCAATATTCTGGAATCCTGCAGGTTTGGGTGTCATAAACAGTTATTATCTTTCAGGTATGGCAATGTCTCATCTCGGTTTTATACAGTATTATAATCTTGCTTCCTCTATTTATCTCGGAAAGAAGGCGGGTTCACTCGGCATTGGACTTTGTTATTTAACGGCAACTGATATAAGGCGTGATGAAGCAGGTCGAGAATCTGACCAATTCCGTAATTCAGATATGTTATTGAATGTTGGCTATGGGAAGAGCATTGGTAAGAAGAAACAGGTATCTTTTGGCGGTGGGGGTAAAATTGTGCGTAGTCAATTAGAGAGTGAAAGTGCTTGGGGGTTTGTTGGTGATTTCGGCTTAATGCTAAGACCAGTAAATTTTCTTTATCTGGGCACAACAATGAAAAATTTTGGCACCCCGCGGAAGTTTATTCAAAAATGGGAGTATCCACCTGTGAATTTTCGTCAGGGGCTTGCGGTAAAAATCCCTTTTGGTCAGAGCCACTGGGCTTTGAGCCTTGATTATTCGCTATATCCTGATTATATTCCAACATTTTCCATTGGTAGCGAAATCCACATCCGAGAACCAAAATTAATGCAGACTGCTACCAAAGCATTATTTGGTCAGGAATCAGCACTCTCCGGATTTTCTTTAATGGCGGGTTATCAAACTGGTTACCAGGACTTGGGCTGGTCTGGTTTTTCTTTTGGTTTTTCTTTAGAGATAATGATAGGTTCGGGCTTATTTCTTGATATTGGCGCAGTAGCGCTCTCCTACGGATATTTAGGCTATTCTGAGCGTATCGGTATTGGATTAAATTATACGCCCGAATTAAAGAAGGCAAAGAAGTAGTATAATCATTTGCTGCGTGCCAGATCATTATTCCATCGGCATCCGCATTTAGAGCGCCAAAGATCTGAGAAAATATATACGAGTCATTAAACTCTTCACAATAAAGGTCAAAACCCTGGACAAAGGGAATAACTTTTACATTAAAAGGCAATTTTTTAAATGCCTCTTCTACTGAATCAAAATAAATCCAGTAATTGCGCCAGTATTCCGAGACCTCTTTTTTGAAGCTCGGATGGAAATGAGAAGGATAAAGCATCGGATATACAACATCAACAAAAGGTCCGAATCTTGATACCTCTTGCCCCTCCTGTCTTAAATCATACCAAACTGCATATCCAAATATACAAATTCCAATCTCTGCTTCAACATTTTCTTTTAGTTCTTTCAAAAATTCTATTATCGGAAAATAACGTTCACCTTTAACATTATTTAATCTAATAATTCCGATATTGCCATCGGTTGGAAATCTTATATAATCAAGGGCAAAGGAATTAATGCCTTTTTTTTCAAGCTCTTTTATTATCTCTATCAGATATTTATGAACTTTTTTATTATATGGATTCACCCAGGCTGTGCCGGTCTTGTCATACCAGATTTCACCGGCTGAGTCTCTAATCGCACAATCTTCGTATTTAGCGAGATAATTATCACGGAAACAAACAATCCGAGCTATTAATTTAATGTTTAATTCCTTACATTTTTTTATTAAATAATCAAGATCAATATATCTTTTGAATGCTTTGAGCTCCTGGGCAATGGGTACTTCTGTTTCGTAACACAAATAACCATAATCACTCTTTAAATCTACAACGATTGCATTTATATAATTAGAGTCGGCAAGTTTGAAGATGTATTCCAAAAAACTCTTTTTACAACCCTGATAGGGATTGATATAGATTCCTCGAACTAAACTATCAGGGTTATGCGAGAATGTTGTGGATAGGACAAGTATCACATAGGGGATCATTTTTTTTACAATATTCTTTACCCAGTCTAACTATAAGGGCATGATATTCATTATAAAGCTGAATATCTCTTGGTAAATTTCTCTCAAAAAATTTTTGTATCTCATTATAGTCGGCTTTTTCAGTTATCAAATTATGACGTGTCAGCATTCTTCGTGTATAAGCATCAACCACAAAAACTGGACGATTGAGGGCATAAAGCAGAATTGAATCTGCGGTTTCTGGACCAATGCCAGGAATAAATAAAAGTTCATTTCTTAAAAAATCGGTTTCTTTTTTATCGAAATTTCTCACCTCCCCCCCATATTTCTCCACAAAATATTTTAAAAAGGCAATTAATCTTTTGCTTTTAAGTTTATAAAAACCCGAAGGCCTTATTAATTGGGGAATTTTATCTATATTGGCAAGCAGTTTATGGGGATTGAGCAAACCTGCCTCTTTAAGATTATTTATCGCCTTTTCAACATTCTGCCAGTTTGTATTTTGAGTGAGTATCGCTCCAACCATTACTTCAAATGGCGTATCCCCGGGCCACCAGTGCTGGGGACCAAATCTATCAAACAACCGCTTATATATTTTCATCAATAACGTTCTCCCCACTGGCAGCTTTTTCTTCATAATTGTGGAATCAAAGTGGCATCAAATATTTTATTCGATATGAAAATCTTTTAGTCTGAATCTCCCTGAGGGATTTTTAAATTCTATCATACCTATGCCCGGGGCATAATATTCTTCTAAATATTCTTCACCGGTGCTCACTGAATCCGGCATGGTGATGGAGTGAAATTTGCTTATGATGATTTTATAAACCTCTCCGTACACTTTATCTGCACGATATTCAGCGACCAGACCTTCGATCCGATAGCAGATTTTTATCCATGTCCCGTAAAAATCACAAGAATCGACCAACGAATCACTGAACCGATTCCCAGAAACAAAAGGTAATTCCAACCGGGTGATAAATCCTTGCATAACAATAATCTCATTTCCCCCATAATTTTGGGTAAATTTTATATATTCTTTTATTCCCTCTTCGTCCCTGGTGTAATAATGAAATTCCCCAGAGATATTGAAAGGATAACAATGTGTTCCTAAAATAGTATCGGGGGTTTCAATGGTAATGCTTATACTTTGGGGATTATAGAGGTCATCATTCGTGTAATTCCACCAGTTACCCACACTCAAGGGGAAATAATCGTTTGCCGAGCGTTCAATAATATGATTCGTGCAGGACAAGGTGAATAAAATCGCACTTGTTAAGCCGCCCCAATGCCTACCATTCATACTTTAACCCCAGTTTTACACCGGCACTTCCTGCATGGCTTTTAAAATCGGTCACACCGTCATAATAAAATGCTGGATAAAAAGTGATGTTTTCATAATTGAAATTGATCAAAAAACCAATGGCATATTCAAAACCAAATCCCCATTCACTATTTTTCTCTAAAGTCCGCTTGATATAATCGATACCGGTCTCAAGATAAGGCGAGATACTACGAAAAACTTTATAACCCATCAAACGCACCCCGTAAGTTCTTAAGGAATAGCCCGGATTTCTGCCATAATAATATGAGCCACCCAAGACCAAATTCCAATAGATACCAGTTTTTAAATCATTCTTGCCGATGTAAACCCTGAAGAGGTTGCCGCTTTTAAGGTCATAATCAAGCCCGATTACGGGCAAGTTTATACCACCCTCAAATCCCAAATAAAAATTGATAAGTACTAAAAACCACATAGAGAATAATAATTAAAAAAAGTAAAAAGTCAACCACTTGAATAAAATCATGATCTATGTAAAATTTTCTATGGATCAATCAGGAAGGATAATTCCGGTATATAAACCGGTGGGACCATCAACTTTTGATATCATTAGAATTTTCCGTAAGACCACAGGTTTCAAGGGAAAGATTGGTCATGGTGGCACCCTTGATCCTTTTGCCTGCGGAGTTGTACTTTTACTATTGGGTAAATATACCAAGCATTTTGAAGAGATAAAAAACTGGGAAAAAGTTTATACTGCGGGCATTTTGCTGGGTGCGGAATCCGATACCGGTGACATCACGGGTACCATCCGCTTCCAAGAGCCGGAGCAGATAGTAAAACCTGGACTGAATACCGTAGAAGAAGTTATCGGCACTTTTATCGGTGAAATAGAGCAGCGTGTGCCTTCTTACTCTGCCGCCAAATTTCAGGGGGTGCCGCTATATAAACTTGCCCGTAAAGGGATTCAGATAACCAAACAGAAAAAGGTTGAAATTGGAAAGATTGAATTAATTTTCTACAAATATCCTATTTTAACCATCCGTGTGAATTGTAGGGGTGGAGTATATATAAGACAGCTCGCCCAGGACATCGCTGGTGCCCTCAGGACAACCGGATTTTTATTTTATTTGCAACGGGAAAAGGTGGGGGAATTCTCGATAAAAAATTGTGTGGAAATCCACGATTTTGGTACACTCACCACTGAATGACCAAATCCTCTGCCGGGTAGAATTCTCTCTTAACAATTTTGTAGCAATCATACTCGCCCCGCGAGAAAATTGCCGTAGGTGGATAGCTCAGGTGAAGTCGTTGGTTTTTTTTAGCGAACACAATAAACTCAGCATACTTTATCGGTTTCTGCCATTTCCGGGTGGTGGTTGTAATGTAACAAAAATATCGTTTCTTTAAATATTGCCGATAGGAAATTTTAAAAGAATTGTTTCGACCTGGTTCTAATAACATAGAAAAATGGATACCATTGGTATCTCTCTCATAAGGTTGATTGAGAATGATAATGTCGGGGAAAGAGTGAATGGAATCCACGGGAAACGGATAAAAAAATCTCACAATCTTCCGGGTATTGGTATTATTTGCAAAAAAATATTCACCCCGTACCAGTGCTGATGCGGAATCAATCTCAATAGTTATCTTCTCCTGATAAAAATCTATTATCGGTTTTTTACTGCATAAAAGGAGAGGAAGGAATAATAATAACAAAAAAAACAAAACTTTTCCCATTTTTATAAATTATATCTAATTCATTGCCCAATTTCAAGAATGCGATTAAATCAAAGAAAATAATCTTATTCCTCAGGGGTTAAACTGCATCAATTAACCAAAATGTGAAAAAACTCTTTTATTTGAGAAGGATTGCCTTTTCTATCTTTTCATACCCCGAGGTCTCAAGTTTGACAAAATAAATTCCCGCTGGAAATCCTTTTGGTCTTATCATAACCCCATTCATTCCGATTACTGATTCTAATATATCTTCTGTGTGCACGAGTCGACGCTGACATCATAGAGTTTAATTATGATTTTTCGGTTATCCGGTGAATTGAATCTTAGTCTTATCATTCCCTTTGTCAGATTAGGATAGATTTTATCAAGATAGAATTGCTTTGAAAGTTGTAATTCAGCACCCTGTGGATCAGAAAAATTACTGGTATAGAATTTCTCTGAAGGAAACTCATATAACCCAATCTCACTACAAACAACCCGCTTGCCTTTGACTTTTGAAATATCCATAATTATTTCTCCATCGGCATAGGTATTCTCAGGCAACCAAATGGAAATCCGCTCTAAATGATTCGGGGTAATAAATGTCGTATCCAGTCCAATTCCATCCACCACCAGCCCTGAATAATCCTGCCAATGCCCCTCTCTCCTTCTGGAATAGAAACATCATTTTTGTGTCTGTCATGCTGAACTTGTTTCAGCATCCCATCCGTGCGATGAATCGCACCACTACAATTTTCCGTTTCACGGTTCACGGTACACGGTTCACGACCTGTAGAAGCAGAAACTTCAAGCCCGTTATCCCCTGATGACCTTTCATATCCCTTAATAACCCCTGATTCCCCTTTTGCCTCTAATTGCCTCAAATTGCCCTGAATTGCCTCCGATTGTCTGATTCTCAAAATAATACACCAAATCCAGCCGATATATTTTCTCCGGGTTCAATCCCATAAACTTATATCTCAAATTCTCATACCCCCAATCCGTAGTCTGATAAGGCTTATCACCAAATATCCAGTAGCCATCACAGTGCAAGCAGTACCGGGATTGAATAGGCTGGCCCAAATCCGCAAAGACCTTTGCCACCGGGGAAACATCAATTTTTTTAAATTTAATCGTATAGAGAATCGTATCACCCTCGGTCCAGAGGCAATATAACTTTGCATTATTAGCATTCACTAAAGAATATGCAGAATGTGGAAAAACTGAGGCGGTCGTTGTATTAGAGATATTCTCTGGTGAGGTCCAACTTCCCAAAGTATCCACATACTTACTCATATATACTTCCCAGTTTCCAGACATATTATCCTGCCACAAACAATAATGCCCACCGGATAGGGTTGGAAATTTTGATTCTCCAGAAGTTGTCGTAACCTTTTTTATATCCTGCCAGCCAGTATCAGTCTTCTGCCGGCTATAAATCTCTAAATTGCCCAATAAATCCCGGTCCTGCCAGACTGTCATTATCTTTGTGCCATAAAGATCGATCACTGGATAGAGCCTGTCTGGTAGATAGTGTCAACTCCAAGCCAGTCCGTTGAATCTTTCTCTTGATAGCAAATACTCTTCTTACCCTGCCACAGAATATGCAGATTCCTTGAATCATCAATCGTAATTGAAGGAGTCCTACAGAAGGTCTGGGTAAATAGTGTCTCAATCACTGCACCAGGGTAAGGGTGAGAGTGCCATTGCGAGGAATCCCATCTGTGTCTTTTTGAATGTTTGGAATTTCTGATTTAGAATTTGTTTCGGATTTCGGTTTTCGGATTTCGGATTTTTCTCTCATCCCCTGACACTCTGATATTCTGATCTTCTCGTCTCCCCATCTCCATCTAATCTCATACCTTTCCCCACTATCCAAAACCTCTTCCCCATTCGGCTGTAAAAGCATAACCTTTGGCGGCTGAACCGGTGCAGTCAACCATGATCTATAAATAACATAATCCCCAATTGAATTGTCTTCCCTGCGGATTATAATCCGGCGCACCATTTGATGGGTCCCAGGGTCCTGTTGCATCCCCCCACCAGTTAGAATCAGCCACATAATATGGGGGTGAGAAATTGATAGGCATAGCAAATGCACATTTGTTTCCTGAAAGATCGTTAAATTTAATATAAAGAGATTCCGCCTTGCTATCACCATACGCTCTTATCCCATCACTGTTCTGACTGATTAAATTATTAGTCAAAGTCAATCTGCTCGCTGCGCCACTTATGTAAATCCCACACTCATTATTCACGACGGCCGAATTGCTCACCCGCATCCAGCTATTGTTAATATCAATCGCACCCCTTGGCCAAACACCACTATAATATCTCGCTTTTTCTAAGATACAACTATCCAATACTGAAGCATCTAATTTAGAATTATCAAACTTCATTCCCCACCAAACAGTATCATACGCAGTAAAGGTTACTCCAGTTGCTTTTAAAATACCATTGGGCTTAAACCACGCTCTCTGACCTTTAAATTGCAAAATATTCCTCTTTTCAATCTCCAATAGACTATTTACTACAAACCAGCAATCTATTACATAAGGCACACCCTGATTCTGGATGCTCAAACTTTTTGTTATATCACCGCCACCTCTGATTAAAATTGCATTATGACGATTATCAATAAATTGATTGTTTTTACATTCACCAAGTTCGGTTGTGCTGATAATCAAAGGAAATGAATCATTGGCATAAAAGGTATTATCTTGAACCACGGATAGACAAGTATCAGTCTCATATCCAGCATCCCCAACACCGTAACTCATACAATGTTTAATTTCCAAACTCCAAACAAAAAATTTTAGGCATTTAGGCATGTAGGTATTTAGGCATTTCATCCTGCCTCCTTTGTAGTAATCCAATTATGCAGTATCCTAAAAAGAAAGAACCGAATATCCTTTGAGAGAGATTTGTGACAAACAATATCCCTTACCATTTCTCTTCTTAATTTATAGTGAATTATATTCATAACTTGCCATTTATCAATGTTCCAGATTTATTTCAAAATTTGTCAGGAGCGTTGTAAATAATTTAACCAAAAAAAACCTTGACCTTTAATAAAAAATAATTATAATTTTGCGAAAGGAGGTGTTACTATGCCTTGCGGAAGAAAGAGAAAATTAAGAAAGATTAAGCGCCATAAATATAAAAAAAGAAGAAAGGCAATGCGCCATAAAAAGAAATTAAGATGATGTTACCGGCGCACAATTCCGCGCTTGGTAGTTTTAATGAAGTTAACAACGGTCTGAGCGAATTCTTTTTTTCCATCGTTTTCTAAGTGTAAGACGATTTCGCTTAGATTTTTATTAGTACAATAAAGTGTACGGAAGATCTTTTTTATTTCTTCAAGATCATCCATGGTAAAACCCGCTCTTAGCAATCCGATACGGTTAATCCCCAAAACCATTGCCTTATTTCCCCGTGCCATAAAGTAGGGTGGTAGATCTTTATTCAAATATGACTTTGCACCTAAAAGGGCATATTTGCCTATGCGACAAAATTGATGGATACCCGCCAGGCCTCCTATATAGGCATAATCATCAATTTCCACATATCCGGCAATCTGGACCCCGCTGGCAATCACTGTGTTATTCCCGATTTTTACATTGTGGGCGATGTGCACATATGTCATGATAAAGTTATTATTACCTATGACAGTTTTCTCACCCTCACCGGTCGCCCGGGAAACCGTGGTATATTCCCGGATGATATTATTGTCCCCGATGATACATTCGGAATACTCACCTTTAAAGTGATAATCCTGCGGGTCGATTCCCAATTGGACACCTGCATATATTTTATTATTTTTACCCAGCCTTGTCCCTCTTCTGATGATTACAAATTCACCAATTTCTGTTCCCGCCCCAATTTCCACCCCCTCCTCAACAATTGAAAATCGCCCGATTTTAACCGAGCGGTGAACCTTTGCTCTCCTGTCAATAAAAACTTCATCCATCTCTCATTGTTTCTTCAATCATTTTTTGATGCCAGCAAGAATTGTTGCTTCACAGACGACTTCACCATTAACTTTTGCAACACCTTCAATCTTCACCACCATTCCTCGTTCCTGGAGTAACTCCACCTCCATTATCAATGTATCACCAGGTTTGACAATCTTTCGGAATCTTGCTTTATCAATTCCCATAAACAAAGGAATTGCCCCGGGCATTTTTCGTAAAAGCATCACACCACCGGTCTGGGCAAGTGCTTCCACAATGAGAACGCCCGGCATTATCGGCTCACCAGGAAAGTGACCTGCGAAGAAATACTCGTCGTGCTTAATGGTGCGTTTGGCAATAATTTTTTTATCACTTATCTCTAATACCTCATCAATAAATAAAAATGGTTCCCGATGCGGGAGAATTTTTTTTATTGCCTCAATATCCATATATTCTACTCCTTCTTATCTTTTGTTTTTTTCCTTCAAACAAGCGACATGTATCTCATTGCAACCATATTCACCAATCCTACAATAGCCCCGTGGATAACCATGGAAATCGGAACCACCGGTCATCAATAATCCATGTTTTACTGCAATTTCATAGAAATCATCCTCCTGTTTCCTGGTATGCTCAGGATGCCACACTTCAATACCCCATGCCCCATCATCAATCAATTTATAAACCACACCATTATCTTTACCTATCATCCCGGGATGTGCAATCACAGGGATACCTCCGCAATTTTTTATTTTTTCAATCGCCTTTTTAGGGCTTATCTCTTTTTTAGGTTCATAGAAACTACAGTGGTAGCCAAGATATCGCGCGAATGCCTCGCTTACTGAACGGGCATAGCCCGTCTTAACCAGTGCTTCCGCAATATGGGGCCTACCTATCACACTATCTTTTGCAATCAATTTAACAAATTCAAAATCAAGCCTTATGCCAGAGCGATTTAATTTTTCAACAATTTTTTTTGCCCGTTCCACCCGGTAGATTCGAAAATCTTCCAGATAATCAATCAGAGCTGATGAATGGTAATCAATGTAATAGCCAAGAAGGTGGATATCCAATTTTCCAATATTGGAGCTTAATTCCACAGCAGGAATAATCTCCAGGCGGTTTTGAGCGTATTTGATTGCCCGATCAATACCGGCAATCGAGTCGTGGTCCGCAATGGCAATTGTCGAAATTTGTGATTTGAGTGCAATATCAACAACTTCCTCTGGAGTATATACACCATCAGAACAGGTAGTGTGGATATGAAGATCGGCAGAAAAGGGTGTCAAATGATTGGTTCCTAAGTTAGCCCGAGATCGCGACAAACATCCAGAATGATTTTTTCATCAACGATTTCTTTTTTCAAAAGGAAACCTTCAAGCAAAGCATTGTCACAGATCGCATTTATCGTCCGGGGGACACCTTTTGAATATTGATAAATCGCCTTCATTGCCCCACCCGTGAAAAGCGGACGTGCACAACCCGCCACCCGAAGCCGGTGGACAATATAATTATGGGTCGTCTCCTGATCCAATGCCTCCAGAACGCAACGAACGGCAACACGCTGGTAAAGGGGTGGATCGAGCTTCAGATAATCTTCCATCTCCGGTAGACCAAAAAGAATAAAATTCAAAAGTTTGCCATGTTCGGATTCAAGATTTAATAAACCCCGTATTTCTTCCATCAAATCCTTGCGCTGGAGCATATTTGCTTCGTCAATTAGAATGACAACTTTTTTATTCTTGCTCGCCAGATCAAGCAACCGATGATAGACGGCGGTAATGATTTCAATCTTATTGTCGGATTCCACCGGTGTTTCAAGCATCAGAGCGATTTTTTTAAGAAACCATAGTGAAGTTATTTCAGAGTGGATAATAACCAGCAGCGTGGCTTCCACATTATTGCTGATCAACTGGTCCAGCAATCGGCGGGAAAGCGTCGTCTTCCCGGTTCCGATGTCGCCGATCAACAAAGCCAATCCTTTCTCCGTCTCCACCGCATGGGTAAGTTTTGCCAATGCCTTGGCATGCTGTGGTGAATTATAATAGAATTTTTCATCAGTGGTAAAACTGAAGGGGTGTTCTTTTAATTTATAAAAACTTTCGTATCCCAATCTCTACTCCTTTTTAGAGATAAGTAACCTTTGATTTCTTTGGTTTAATAGTTTCCTCGCTCGGGGGTGCCGAAGTTGGCGGCGGAGTTGCTTGTGCCCGCTTTTTTAATTCCTCGGTAAGCTTGTCCTTTAATTCATTTATCTTTTTCAACAAATCGGGCACTGTTTTATCAATATTTGCCGCGTTTACATAAGATTTGATTGCCATCTTTAAATTGTTTTGCATCTCATAGGCATTTCCTAAAAGGAAATGAAGACCAAAATACTCCCGAACCGGCCGATTGGGGATCGCGAGTCCTTCATTCAATACCTTTATCGCCTCCTCCACATTCCCTTTTTCAATGAGACATGCTGCGATCATCTCATAAGACTTCAATTTCAAATTCTCATCCCGAGCAGCAATCTCAAATTCTTCTATTGCCTCCTGATATAGTCCCATGCCCTTGTAGGCCACACCCAAGTCATAATGAGAACGATAATCACCTTCTCCGATCGACTCAAATACCTCTTTGCGGAACTGCGAAATCAAATCATGAATATTCTGGAGTGTAGAAGAAGCCCCTTCCCCCTCAATTTCACTCTTTAACACCTGCCCCAAGTCAATATATTCTTTTGCGCTTGTTTCTTCTTCAAGCATACTTTGTGCGAGTGCATGTTGAGGGTCTATCTCTAATATTTTGCGCAGAACGGATTGCGCCTCGGTTCGAGCCTCGCGCCTATAAAGAGTCTCTGCAAGTTCAATCATAAAATTCACTTGGAGTGCTTTATCACCCTGCAACTTGGCAATTTCGATCAACCGCTGTCGCGACTTCAAATCCAGAGGTCTCAGGTCAGCAACCCTTTTGTATAAATCCATAGCCTGATCATATTTCTTCTCTTTAAATGCCATGGCAGCCGCGTCCCGGAAACAATTTATTGCTTCTTCATCCTCACCTAAATTGAGATATATTTCCGCAAGTTGTTTTGTCTTTTCAATCTCAGAAAGCTCTTCCGGCTCTGCAGGAACTTCTTCCACAACTTCTACCGGTGGTGGTTTCGTCTCAACTTCATCTTTCAACAATTGTGCCACCTCAGGCGAGACAAAATCCTCGAGAGAAATCTCTTCCTTTTCTGCCGGTTTGACTTCTTCAACTTCTGCTTTCTCCGGTTCCGTCGGAGATATTTCAGGTACCTTTATTGATTCAACAGTTTCTTTTTCTTCTTCAACTTTTGGAGTACTTACAGGCTCCATAGGTTCGGTCTTCACCGGCCTAACGGTTTCCACAGCTAAAGGTTCGGGTATTTCCACTTTTGGTTCTTCAACCGTCACCGGAGCAGCCGAAGGCGTCGTCGGTTCCTTCAACTCTCTTTGTTTTAGCTGAATCTGCTCGGCTTCTTTCAATAAATCGGCACTCTGTTCTTTCCGGCCGATCTTCTCATAAATGGCGGAGATGGTCTGTATGATCTTATAATTGTTGGGAACAAGTTCTTTTATCGCCTCATAAGTCTTAAGTGCCGCGTCAATTTCGTTATTCTTCAACTTCCGATCCGCATATTCCAGATAATAATTTGCGGCTTCCACATAAAGTCCGAGTTCTTTATGGCAATCACCGAGGAGTTTATAAATCTCTGTCCTTTCCTTATCCAACCGGAGGATCTTTTTACACATTGATACGGCATTTGAATAGAAGGTCTCCTCCGCAAGAGCAAAAGCACCCTGTTCGTAGATATCTAAGGCTTCTTTCTGGCGGTTGACTTTGATATACAAATCACCTAAGATATTGAATAAAGAACCCTCTTTAGGAAATTCTTTTATTGCCTTTTCCAGTTCGGCAATGGCTTTATTTATTTCGCCTTTTGCCTGTAATTCGGCAACATATCTTTTAATAGCACCAACATCACCCATTATTCAAATCTCAAACCTAAATTGCTTATCACTCGTTCAACAACGGCCTCGTCAATCGTCTGCTTTCGCTGGACATATCCCTCCAGCAGGGCATTATCACAGATAATATTGACGAGGCGCGGTCTACCTTCAGAATATCTACAGATGATCTCCTGCGCCATTGGGGTGAAAATCGGACGTTGGGCACCGGCAATTTTCAGGCGATGGGCAATGTAGGCCCGAATCGTCTCGCTGCCCATGGGTTTTAATTTTACCTTCACGGCGATCCGTTGATAAAGTGCCCGGTTCATCATCAAAAATGATTCCAGTTCTGGTAAACCACTTAGAATAAATGAGATCAGTCTGGTGTCGGCAATTTCTAAATTCAATAAACCCCGGATTTCTTCAAGAATATCCGGACTTTTTAACTTATTTGCCTCATCAATGATTATAACAGTTCTTTCATTCCGTCGGTATATCTCTCGTAAGCGGTTTGATATGCGCGAGATTATTTCGGTAGTTGTTGTTCCTAAATCACTCAATCCGATAAGATTGGCAATCTTTGAAAAAAGCCAATTGGTGGGAAAATCGGAGTGAGTCAAAACGATCATTCCCACCTGAAATTTTCCAGTGGTTTGAAGTTCGGTTAATAATTTACGCACCAACATTGTCTTACCCGTGCCAATGTCACCCAACAATATCGCCAATCCTCTCGTGCCCCGTGCCGCATGCATCAGATACTCCTTAGCGAGTGCATGTTGTGGTGAATTAAAATAAAATTTCGGGTCGGGAAGATTTGCAAACGGCTCAAACTTTAGTTGATAAAATTCTTGATAACCCACTTAGCCTCCTGGTTTATAGAAAAGCAATATTTTCGCCTTTTTCATCCACCTCCATCCTTCTCTCTTCGGGATATTCTTCTTTGAAGGCGATTTTTTCTTCCATAAATGGTTCTTCTACAATAATTTCCTTAGGCCTCTCTTCAATCCTTTCCGGAAATGTTCCCATCATTGGCTCCGTGGAAGAGTATTCTTCAACCACCGGTTCCGGTTCCTTCACCTTTTCCGGCGGATAGGTCTCTTCAATTCCTGAAACAGGTTCAGGACCGAATTCTTCAGAAATTGTCTTTGGTGCAATCGCCTCTGGTACAGGAATTTCCATCTTACCACCGAGCAGGGTATATATCTCTTTGACGTCCCGATAATCAGGGTTGATTGCAATAATCCGTTCAATTTCCCGAAGTGCATTCTCAAAATCGCCCAGTCCTTCATATCCCGATGCTAGTAAATACCGCAATTCCAGCTTCTTATCCTCGGGTATTTCCTCAAGCAGGATTATGGGTCCGATTAATTTTATCGCTTCGCTGTAGCGTCCCAATTTTATTAGTGCCTGCCCCAATATTTCCACCGAACCAGGCCAGAATTCCTTACGCTCCTTCTCCTCTTCCAAATAGGAAAGGGCAATCTCGTATAAGCCTGAATCTAATGCCATCCTTGCTAAATTCATCTTTTTGTTAGTATCATCAATCTCCCAAGTAATGCTGGTTCGGAATTCGTCAAACTGCTTGGCAACTTCAAAATTGCGTGGAGTCGGGGGGACAACTTCTGATTCTTTAAGTAAAAAATCAATGTCGGCTATCTGCCCTTCCAAGGGAGGTACCTCTACGGATTTTGTTTCTGCGGCTGGTTCTTCCGGTGCCTTAGCCTCTGTGATCGGTTCTGAAATCACTTCTTTAGAGGGTTGCATTTCCTCGGTGATCGGAGTAAATCCCTCAATTTCTTTACTCAAGTCGGCTAATATCTCAAGGTCGCTCTGGATTTCGGTTACTGATTCTTCAACCTTCGGAGTTGCAGGAATTTCGGTCTTTAATTCTTCAGGGGTTATCTCAAGGGTTATTGCCTCTTCTTTTTTCTCTTCCTCCCTCGCAATTTCAACCTTTTCTTCCTTTACCCCAGCGGCTGGTTTCAATTCTTTTAATTTTTGCAATGCCTCAGAATTATTGGGATCGATCTCCAATATGCGATTTAATACTTTTATGGCTTCCTCATATTTCCCTTCCCGTGTTAAATCATCGGCGGCTCTTTTAAATTCGATAATCGCTTCATCCCGGGAACCTATTTCATAAAGCAAATTTCCCAGTTCAATGCGGCTTTTCGGATCCAACTCCTCCCCTCCATCAGTCTGGGGTAATAATTTTCTGATTTCATTGAGCATGTTTTCGTCGTTTATCTCCGTCGCCATCCCCTTCAATTTAATCAATTCGTCTTCAGCCTCCCGAATTCTATTCACGGAAAAAAGCAACTTGGCAAACGATAACCTAAGGGGCAGATTCTTCGGCTGCAGTTCCACGATTTTACGGAGTGCCGAAATGAATAATGTCTCATTCTTCTTTTCCAAAGCACGAGAGGCAAAATTGATGAGCTTTTTAATCGCTTCATTTGGAAGCCCATAGAAATGATAAAGATCTACCAGTTTGAATAAAGCGTTTTCATTCATCTCATCAAGCATCAATATTTTTTCCAGACAGATTATCGCCTCAGGATATCGCCCTTCATGGGTATAATTCTCTACCGCATGTTCGTAACGAGTGATACCTTCGCTCACTCTTCCGAGTTTTACCGCAAGATCACCGCATAGTTCAAGAACCGGAGCGCGGTTAGGTGTTTCTTCCAGGGCTCGTCTCAGAATAATCTGCGCCTTTTCATACTTCCCTTCGTTGATATATTGCCGACTTCTTGCAATAGTTTCTGTATCCATTATCAACCTACCTTGCAAATTATAATTGATTTTATAAATTTGTCAATACTAAAATAATTGTGTGGAAGCGAACTCCCTTTCTAATTCCTGATAGATGTTTATCTCTTCTTCTCTCAGCTTTTCAATCTGATTTTTTGTTTTTGCCACAAACTCTGAGTCGTTTATCGAGGGAAGATTAATCAATACATTAGCCCGGGCGCTTAAAAAACCGCTATGAAGGGTATAAATTGCCACTCCAACATCAGAGATTGCCGTTTTTAGGCCTTTTTTCAATAAAATCCGGGCGTAAGGATAAAGACTGACTATCCGTTGCGAAACACCAAGAGGAACATCGGTAGCCCTTTTCAAGGCTTCCTGAATTGCCTGGGTACGCTGGTTCTTTTCCTCTTCGGTCTCCTTAGGGAGACGGTATGCCTGCATCACTGACTCAAATGCATTTTTGTCCTCATCAATAGCCTTATAAAACTCACGAACAGCCATGCGCAGCAAACCATGAAAATCCTTCAGTTCTTGATCATTGTTTTTCTTCACCGTAAGACCCGTGACCATCGACAGGAGAGCCGCACCCAGTGCTCCCTGGAGTGCCGCAACACTCCCGCCCCCCGGAGCAGGGGTAGCATCCGAAAGTTGATTTAAAAAATCGTTCAAGCTCTCTTCTTTTTTCACCATGCCCCGGAGATGGTATTCAAGAATTTGATTCTCATTGAACCGATTCAGTTGAAGATAGAAAACAGCAGTATCTATCAAAGCCTTTTCCGGGACTAACCCGACGATTTCGGATTCTTTAATCGTCACCCCGTAGCGTTGGGCTTCAAGTTTAACCATCTCAAACACGCGGTAGAGAGGTGTACCAAGATAATTAGTCATATTTATCGAAACCTGGGCAATCCCTTCTTCTTTCAATTCAAACCCTAAGGCCTTGGCATACCGGAATCCTCCATCCCTGAATCTTATCGCCTTAGCAATATTTTTAGCAATATTCACATCACTGGTATTCAAATTTATGTTGTAGGCGATCAAGGGAAATCGTGCCCCTACAACTGTTGCCCCCGCCGTGGGGTGAATTTTAGGTTTACCAAAATCAGGATAACGGTCAGGATTGGTCTCTATTTCTCTGCTCAAGCCTTCAAATTCTCCTTTTCGTATGTTGGCGAGGTTTTCCCTATCTGGCCTTGTGGCCGCGGCTTCATAAAGATAGACGGGTATATCAAGTTCTTCCGCAATCCTTTTGCCAAGGCGGCGAGCAAGTTCAACACACTCTTCGGTGGAGATGTTGCTTATTGGAACAAAGGGAATGACATCAGTCGCCCCAATCCGGGGATGTTCACCTTTATGTTTCGTCAAATCGATCAATTCCGCTGCCTTCTTTGTAGCATTAAAAGCCGCTTCCAGTACCTGGTCCGGTTCGCCAATGAATGTCAATACTGCACGGTTGTGGTCGGGATTCATTTCCACATCAAGAATCTGCACCCCTGTTGCTTCAATGACCTTGACGATTTCGTCAATTTTTGCTTTATCCCTTCCTTCACTAAAATTAGGAACGCACTCAACTATTTGTTTCATGGATTATCTTCCCCCTTTTTATCACCATTTTAATCAAATCTTCACCAAATTGATAAGGAATTTTACGGTAGTCATTGACATTCCATACCACCAGGTCGGCTTGAAAATTGGGTTTTATTTTTCCGATTTTATCATCCCTTTTCAAAGCCCTAGCCCCATTAATCGTCGCACCCATCAGGGCAACTTCGATTGGAGCTCGATAGACTAAACAGGCGAGGGCAATTATCTTGGGCATGGAATAAATCATACATGTTCCCGGATTAAAGTCGGTAGCAAAGGCGATGGGCAGTTCCAATTTTATGAAATCGTGCATTCGTGGTTTTTGTTTGCTCTGAAGATAAAGGGATGTGCCCGGTAACAACACTGGTATCACATTAGCCCTTCTTAAATCCCTTATTCCTGACTTAGTTGTATAAATAAGGTGTTCGGCGGAAACACAACCAAGTTTTGCAGCAAGCGTCGCGCCACCAATATTGGCTAATTCATCGGTATGCATCTTAAGGGCAAAACCAAGTTCCCGCGCACGTTTAAGTATTTTCTCACTTTCGCTCTTGGTAAAAGCGGTCTTATCACAGAAAATATCACAGAATTCAGCGAGTTGCCGTCGGGCCACTTCCGGTAACATCTCGGCGCACTGCATATCAACATAATCCTGACGCTTCATAAGTTTAGGAATGGCATGGATCAAGTAAGTGGGAACGATATCAATTGGCATGTTCTCCTTCAATCTTCTTATTACCCGCAATATCTTCAATTCTTCCGACAGAGACAGTCCATAGCCACTTTTTATCTCGATCGTAGTAGTGCCATGACGGATGATTTTTTTGACTCGCTCTACCGCAAGTTTATAAAGGTCGTCTTCAGAAGCCGCGCGCGTCATCGCTACGGTTTTCAAGATACCCCCACCTTTTTGGGCAATTGTTTCGTATTTCACTCCTTCAAGCCGCAAGGCAAATTCATCTTCCCGGGTACCAGCAAAGACCAGATGGGTATGAGCATCAATAAGCCCCGGAGTCAAAACATAACCAGTGCAATCGATTATTTCTCCTTTAAAATTAGACTCGCTGAACCGCCCGACTTTTTTGATGATATCATTTTCAATAAGTACCGAACAGTCGGATATTAAACCAATACCATCATTCATCGTAAGAACTTGTTTTGCCCGACTTAATAAAATAGCCATTAAATCTTATTCTATCCCAAAATTTCATTAAGTCAATACACATTCTGACTGACTCCACACTACTTTTTATAGAATGTTTTATTTAGAAACCATGAAACCTATTGGCAAAATTTGTAATGATAACCTTACGGGCAGCGTCTCGGCGATTTTTTCTTTCATAGGACAAGGCTTTCTCATAACCTGTAAAGATAGATATCTCTAAATCCCCAGATATTTTGCTCCCTCAAGGGTGCGGCTACCACTAATACGTTTGCGTGTATAATAATTTGGCGAATTTAGAAAAACTCAGACATTTTGAATGTTTAACATTACGACCTTTCCTGGGATTCTGGATTGTATATCTATCCACCGGAAAGATAAATATCTGTATTGACACTCATCATAAAAACAGTATAATTTCCCATGGCAAAGAGATTTAATATTTTCATTTCTTTTGATTTAGAAGGAATAAGTGGTGTAACATCCTGGAAGGAGATGAGAAAGGATTCGCCGGATTTATTACGCATCCGCAGGCTCGCAACCCAAGAAGTGAATGCAGCAATTCGTGGTGTAAAAAAGAGCGGAATGGAAATCGGCGAAATCCTCATCTGCGATTCTCATGCATCGGGTGAGAATCTATTGATAGAAGAACTTGAGCCTGGCGTGGAACTGATAAAGGGGACTCACCGAAACTACTATATGATGGAAGGACTTAATGAAAACTTTGATGTAGTATTTTTCATCGGTTATCATGCAATGGTTGGAACAGAAGACGGAATGATGGACCATTCTTATTCTTCAAGTCTGATTTATAACATCAAAATAAATGGGCAGTATGTTGGAGAATCCGAGATAAATGCCGGGATTGCGGGGCATTATGGTGTTCCTTTAGGATTGGTTTCAGGTGATGATAAACTTATTCAGGAGATTAAAAGATTTTTTGGGACTGGAGTTGAAACAGTCATTACCAAATCCAGTATTTCCAGATTCTGTGCAAAATGTCGGCATCCGGATGATGTTCAAAAAGAAATAGAATTAAAGGCGGGACGGGTAGTAAGAAAGATAAATAAACTGAAGCCCTTTAAGTTTAAATACCCAATAAATGCGGAAGTTGAGATGATTAATTCACTCTTCGGTGATGCGATAAAGAGCCTGCCCGGATTAAAAAGGGTCTCGGCAAGAAAATTTTCATTCAAATCAAAGAATATTCTCGAATTCTACCGCCACCTAATGCTCATCTGCGACCTGGCGGGTTATGCGAATTATACTACTTCTCCATCTTAGATTAAACTTAACAAAGAAGAACAAAATTTTTATGTATTAGAGCATAGCGTCAAAAAGATAACCGCTGTTGTAGACTAATACACCATTATCTTTATACTTGAAATTTTTTGTATTCTGATTAAATTATCTTATGCCTTTTTATGAATTTACGATTTCAACAAATAAGAGTGAAGAGTTGATTGATATCACCAGCGAAGTTGAAAAAATTGTCTCTGGCTCAAAGATCAAAAATGGCATCGTCCATATCTTCATTCCCCATGCCACTGCGGGTGTGATATTAAATGAAAGTGCAGACCCGAATATCAAAACCGATTTTTTAAATGCACTTGAGCGGGCAATCCCCAAAAGGGCGAACTATCTCCATGACCACATTGACCGCAATGCTGCTGCACATATCCGCAGTGCTATCGTCGGTTCAAGTTTGACAATTCCACTGAGAAATGGTGGGATGATTTTGGGCACCTGGCAATCAATTATGTTCTGCGAATTTGATGGTCCCCGCCGAACCCGTAGAATCATCGTTCAAATAATAGCAGAACCCTCTATTTCCACTTCGTAAATGGAAATAAGGACTAAAAAAGACCACCAATATCTCACGAAATTTCGGATGTTTTACTTCCACTTACGAAGAGGATGCTAGTTTAGAAGTTTCTTCTTTCCTGTCGGACTGTTGTGGATGGACCGTGTCCGGGATAGATAATCGTATCTTCAGGCAGAATCAAGATTTTGTTCACTATTGAATTTATTTCGATATCATAATCTCCATCATAAAGGTCGGTTCTCCCGATGCCGCCTTTAAATATTGTATCACCACTGAAGAGATATTTATCATTCAAAAGAATTGATATCCCACCGCTCGTATGACCCGGGGTGTGAATAATCTTTAATATATTCCCATCAATTTTTATAACCTGTCCATCTTCAAGATAGCCATCCGGTTTTAAAGGAGTACCTGATACCCCAAAATATATAGCACCGCTTTTTTGCGGGTCAAGAAGTTTTTCTTCATCAAGTCTATGGCAATAGATTCTGCTTTTGAATTCTTTTTTTAAGATTGGACAGCCTGAAATATGATCAAAATGACAATGGGTTAGGATGACCATAGGGATTTCAAATACTTCATTTTTGATTTTTTTGATCAATGATTCAGATTCAGTTTCAATAAAACCAGGATCAATAATGATGCCGGTTTTGTGATTATGGACTAAATACATATTTGTTTCAATATAGCCCACGATGAAAGTTTTGATGATAGAATCACTCATATCTCTTCTCTTTTGGAATCTCCCTGGAACACTTTTTTGGATATCCTGTATTTATCATCCTATATTCCTCCTTTAATTAATCTTCTTTTCTCAATCTTCCCTTATCCCCCTTTCTTCAATCCCCTCATATGCCCCTTTCTTAAAGGGGGAAAGAGGAGGATTATTCCGTTTCTAAAAGAAAACAAGGGAGAGATAATTATCATTCTTTAAGATAGTTATACATTTAACTTATTTATACGACTCAAAAAGTCTTCCCCATTCAGTGCGTAAAAATTTCCTGACGATTGGTTTACCCCGAACATTATACCAGTAAAAGTCATGGTAGGCACGGGAAGCCAAATATGACCAAGGGACGATCGGCGTACGTAGAAGTAAATGTTCCAAGGGCTTTAAAAATCCCCAGTATATCGCCTTTTGCCCTCTTGAGGCAAATGTGTCCTCAACCTTGAAACCAAAATTTACATTACTGATATCTTCTCCTACAACTTCTATTTCTTCTGGTTTTGCTTTTCCCAATCCTATTTCGTGTGCTAAATTCAGAAATTTTATACTCATCGGGTCAAACCCCATAATTTTTGCGGCAATCGCATCAATCGCCACCGAATCACCACTGGCTAAGATATAGTTTTTTATCTCAGGCTTCATCAATCTGGGACCCGCACCATTTCCAGCAAAAGTCCCATCGGTTAAACAGAATATCCCCGGATGGATTTCTTTTTGGATCTGCAATAAATCGACGAGTGCTTCATGGATGACAGCATGGGCCCAGTGCCGATTATCATTCAATAATCCACCAAAGGCATTCTTCATTGCCCCGGTCATTGTCGTAAAGAAATGAGTTTTTAATGTGGGTAAGTGAAATGCATTCTTACCAATAAATAGTTCGGGTATCTGAATACCATCTTTATACACTTTATCAAGTGCCAGCATCTTTGCCTTTGGTCGGTAATATATCCATTTTACTTCTGGCTCGTAGAGATACACGAATCTCAATCTATGTTTACGCATCACTGAATTTAAATGATTATTCTCAGCACCGAGTTTTGGATTAATCACCACGGTTCGATTCTGGGCAGGAATTAAATCTTTATAACCGAGTTTGAGAAGCGTAGATACTACACCATCAAGTTGCCAGGGTGTTGTAGAACAGGCAGGATACCAGAAGTGCCAGGAGATATTTATTTTTAAAATAGTCGGAATTTCTTTAGGTAAATGTTTTTCAACTTCAGCAAGCTCCAAGCATCGCTCAATGTCTCCCAAAACTGTTTTGGGGCTGGTCTTTATCACTGCTACCTTTGATCTCATAAACCTTTAGTCCTGGAGTCCTACCCCTTAATTCATCTCTTCCTTGGCTTGCAGATTATCTCCCTTACTTCAAAATTGAAGAAATCCTTCCCGTGTCTCGGCACACACACAATTGCAGTATCAGCCCCGGAACCTGTTCCTCCAATTGAGATAATCTCCTTCCCGTAGGAAATTAAACCCGCATCAAGCGCCATTATTGCAATCTCTACAGCAACCTTTACCCCTTCACCAAATATCCTTAAGGTATTTGCCGCGATCTCTTCGGGCTCAAGACCACCGAATTTAAATCGGATGGCACGGCCGAATCCTCCAAAAAAATGGGTTCCCGTATATACCTTGACCCCTTTTTTCTTCAAAAATTCGACAACTTCGGGTTTTATTTCTGTTTCTCCAGGTTTGACGAAACCTGCTTGATGGGTAACGGCAATAATATTTTTGTTCTTCGCCTTTTGCAATAAAACCCTTGCGGAATAACCAGTACATGTTGCAATGACGATATCTTCAATCTT
Source organism: candidate division WOR-3 bacterium (assembly GCA_039802205.1). NCBI lineage: Bacteria > Pseudomonadati > Caldifarciminota > Caldifarciminota bacterium. The sequence continues at coordinate 8,249 of JBDRWD010000003.1, read as the reverse complement.
CAGCTCTTCAGCCCTTTTTAAAGCCAACTCGATAGTCTCTTTGGTGTTATGTCTTCCCGGTTTGTCAAAATAGACAATTTCTTTTCGCATACTCACATTTTATGCTTATTTTGCGTACCGTCAAGATTCAATTTTATTCATCCAGTTAAAACCGGTAGGTAATGAGGGAGTTTCTAAAAGGAATACCATTACCATAGCATAATCCCATACTGATTATGGATTCAGGATTTAAATAAAGTTTTGACTGCTTATTTGCTCTCCCTGCTTTTATGAATGAGGTGGTGGCTACAGCACCAATTACATCGCCAGCAATGAGGCCTGTCCAATAAATCTTGGGATTTTCATTACCGGAGAGAAAAATCAATCCCACACTTGCCAGTGAACCAGCGACACCGCCTATTGCGATAATGTTTGCCTCTGACTCGCTGAAATTTTTGTTTTCTACAATCTTATATCCCAATATTGAACCAAGACCGAGTCCGGCAACACCAGCAGAAATATACATCTTGCCGGAAATCCTGTTCTGACTGTTGTCAAAATATGACAAAAGCACAGGCAATGAAGCCGCACCAACAATTCCGCAATTTCCAAAAATCAAATAATCTCCATCTGCCAAATTGATTTTTCTCGTAACTGCGGAACCCAAGAAAATTCCCAGACCGATGCCCAAGATTGATGTTGCCAAATAATGTTTATGGTTAAATTTTGGGTTAGACCAGTTATCAAACAAACTGAGCATTCCCATGCTACTGGCGCCAACGAAATCACCAATAATCATAATTGTATTTCCTCTACCCATGCTAAGCTTAAAACTATTAACTGCTTGAAAGCCGGTATATTCACCAACCACACTTCCCCCAAGCGTAAGTAACGCACCGGTACCTTCAAAAATATTCATATCAACGATTGTGGCTAAAGCACCGGCAATATAAAGCCCATTATAACCACCATACCTAAACATGTTGGCATGCGCCTTTGAAACATTGCAATTTTTTGTTAAAAGCAATGGAATAACAAAGCCCGCAGAACTTGATAACATATACACAGCAACCCCAATCCGGAGGTTATCGGGATTCACTGCCATAACCGTCAATGGCGCCTGGATGCAATAGGCAAAAACAAATGAACCTCCTAAAAAATCGCGGTATCCAGAACGGTCAAGAACGGCTTTGGGAATCTCCACCGTCTTTGCTGCTGCAATTGCCTGCCGGATTTGTGAAATCTCTTCAGGCTTAACTTCTATCCTTTCTCTAATATTAACACCCTCTTTTTGGGAATAAATCTCAAGGACATAAGAAGAATCCGGCAGTAAATATAATTCAGCCTTTTTGATTGCCGGGTAATTCTTGAAAAATTCAATCCTCTGAGCAAGTGCACTATCAATCTCGTATATCTTTGCCTCAAGATCAAAAGGAACCTGTGTCTCATATTTAATTATGCTAGAATCAACTTGGACCACAAAAAAGAGAGTTATAAGTTCCATAGTCGCCTCCCATTATTTTAACAATTAGGGCATGAATGTCAAGTCTTCACAATAAATTTTGTCCGACATTAAACAAGTTTTTGCAACAAAATTTGTTAAGCAAGTTCAGATTATTATATATGATCGCAATAATACTAATAGAATTCTAAACCTAACCCAAACCTGATGCGGAATGGATTCGCATAATGGAGCGGATTTGTAAAATAATCATATCTTGCCTTCAAATATTCATCGCGCATTTCCACCGGTGTAATAAGTCCATCATGATTGTGGTCGCTTTGTGGCGAATAATATGAACTTGAAATTGGAAGCCAGCCAAATTGACCAATTGATGGCTCAGGGTCTCCATGGTCATCTGGTTTTCCTGTGGTTGGATAAACATAAACAATCTGCTTTGTATTAAAAAGATTGTTTATCAGCAAGTTGAAAGACAAACAAACAGGACCAATCTTAAATTTTTTTAGATATTTCATATCCACATTACTATTTGCAGGCATGCGCGCTGAATTTATATCACCAACAGGTTCTCCTCTTAAATCCTCGGGTGTATAAGGCAATCCTGAATAAAAAGAACAGAAAAAAGAAAATGTAGAATTACCCAGAAGAGGATGAAAATCCTTCGGGATATTAAAAATTAAAAAGCTCTTTAAACTATGCCGACAATCATAATTTAACGGATGATATTTCTTTTCATATTTGATTGGTTCACCAGTTATTGGGTCATTTCCTTCGTAGTAATAGTAATAATAATTATAATCATAAACCGGCATCTGTTCGGTAAATTGGAGGTTATAACTCAATCCGATGGACAACCACTGACCGAATAATTTTTTAAGATTCATCTCCCATCCTTTGGCCTCTGCCTTATCTATGTAGGTAAATGTATATGTATATAAGTAATTCCACGGATAATAATTATAATACTCCACTTTTTGAATGTACAAATCAACCATATATTTTTGATAGAGGTTACTTGTTATCAATATATTGGATATAGGATTCAATCTGCAACCCATTTCAAACATTCTTGTCTTTGCCGGTTCACATCTTCCTGTATATCCTGGAGGTTCATAATAAAATTCACCACCATTAAAGAAAATATCCAACTTTTTGGCTACCGGCAATACCAATCCTATTCTTGGCGAGATGAAATTCTTTTTGAGTATAAAAACAGTGTCATTGTCCGGCAACTCAAATCTTAAAGGCTGATAAAGCCCATAGTCAAAATGGCTATATCTTATTCCCGCGCAAATACCGATCCATTCTGTCATCCATTTATCCTCAAGATAGACTGATATTGCACTCGGGGTGCGTTCATAGTAATTCCATAAAGATTGAGTAAACCAGGGCAATGGATTATTGTAATAATTGAATTCATTCCAGGCAAAATCCATTCCCCATTTGATTTCATTTTGATTATTAGCAGAATATTTCATTTTTAAAAATAATTGCTGAACCGTTGAATTACAATAACACCATGCAGGGTAGTCGCCAACGGTGTAAAAAATGTCCCTAACACCATAGGGATTATTCCGCAGTGATTTTTCACTGCGCCTATCTGCTTCCTTGTGATATTCTGTTAAACTATCACGAATGACATAAGCCGGAGATACTTTTTTATTCTTTAAATATTCTATAAGATGTTCTGCCTTTAGACGATAATCATCATACCATTGATGACCATTATTCTCGTCCCATTCATAATCACGATTCCCAAATACGCTATCAATTATGGTCAAAAGATAACTTACTGATGATTTTATTTTACTACCCAGCAAGAAATCACTGCTAAAGATTATAGATTTTCCCTTCTCCCGGACCATTGGTTTCTGCGAGAAATATTTATAAGCATTTCCGCCCGTAATATTCGGATGCCAGCAAATGCTCTGGTCACGGAATGTATACCCTTGCATAGAAAGATTATTACCACCATTACCCGAATAGGTCAAACGAATCAAACCATTATAACAGTTGCCAGGTGAAAAAACTCGGTAAAATCCGGGTGATGATACATCGGTGTAGACCACGTTTCCAGAAAGGAAATAAGATATGTCGTCTTTTATCTTACCCTGACCATTTATGCCATATTGGTTGTATCCAAAGTTCAACTTTTCAACAGGGAACAAATCATCCGTCAAATATTCTACATTCATTGACTTTTTCTTTAATTTCTTCGTCTTAATATGTATAATCCCACCAAACCCAGCACCATATTCAGCAGAAAACCCCGATTTCTGGATTGCAATCTTTTCAATCGCATTTAAATTTATATATTCAGGTTCGGCAAAGGGAACACCATCAAGATAATAAGCAATTTCGCTCTCACCAATGCTTCCACGCAGATGGAAGGTTTTGTAATCTCGGTTCAAACCCGCAATAAGGGTCAAAAGCTCCTCAAGATTACTTACTGGTAGATTCTTAATTTCATCGGCATCAATCACATCCACATTAGTAAATATCGAATCGTAAGTGTCGAACGAAGAATGGACAAATAATAAAATTAAAGTTAAATAATAGTACCCCACAATGCCTCTTATAAGTATACTGAAAAAAATCATTTTCGTCAAGCAATTGTTAAAACGGTTACCAGCTAATTTCTCTTCCGGGTTCTATCCAACACCAGCAATCAAATCCTATTAGTAAAATCTTCGTGGGCACGCATTTTTGTCTTACAATTTTTACCGCCTTTGCTTTTTCTGCCCTTTCTTTAATGAGAAAGTCTATTAGAAAAAATTTGTCTCCCAGTGCGCGTTATTTCTTTGCACCGGTTATCTTAGCCAGTAGAATTCCTATTTCAATCAGTAGTATCAAAGGAAGGGATATCAGTAACAGCGTAAACATATCGCCGGTTGGTGTTATTATTGCCGCAATTATGAGGACTCCGACGATGAATTCTGCTCGGTGTTGGGTTATTGTTCGTGCATCCATAATACCGAGTTTAATCAAAAAGAAAATAATCAGAGGTAATTGAAATAAAAAACCGCTACCAATAGCACACCAGAAGATAAATTCAAGGATTTTATTGATATTCATTATCGGCTTAATATTCTCTGTGCCAAAAGAAAAGAAAAACTTTAAGCCCAGTGGAATCAAAATAAAATATGCGAAGGCAAGTCCTATTAAAAACAATGTTATACCGGAAATCAGAAAGGGCAATGAAACCTGCTGTTCCCTTCTTGTCAAACCCGGACCAATAAATGCCCATATCTGATAGAGGATGATCGGAAATGCGAAAAAAACACCAGCAAATATCGCAACCTTGATATTAACTATAAATGCCTCAGTTGGTGAAAAGAAATAAGCAGTCTCAATATTTGTCCAATTGATTATAAAGTGCAGAATTTTACGAGCGAAGAAAAAACTGATTAGCGAAAAAAATAAAACAAATCCGACTGAGATTAATATCCTTTTTCTTAATTCTTCCAGATGTTCAATAAATGATGCTTGTTTTTCTTTCAGAAACACCTCAATCGCGGTATTTTCTGGCAAGACGATAGATATTCTCGTCCGAGACAGCGATAATGTACTCATCTACGACTGCTACATGGTTATACTTGATTCGGGGTAAATTATATATTGGATTATAATTTGCTGATAGGGGTTCAAAATAATTTATACCTGAGCCAGTAGCACAATAGAGAACTTCACCATCTGTATCAACATCGTAGATATTAAAATAAGGAAGAATACTAGGAACTGTATCGCCTTCTTTTGCACTTGAATCAGCAAAGAGCGGATACTTTATCAATTGATTCTCGTGAGTAAGAAAATAGAGACTGGATTTTAACTTGCAAATATCCCTTGTCCCCCAAGGCATTATCTGAAACCACCGGTTTTGTTGGCGGTCATATTGATATGTAGCATGTTCACCTCCGACTAATATCTGGTCATCCATTGGATAAATCACATACACCGGATAGCGGTTAGGACCGAAATCCAGAGGCTCGTTAGTGTCTCTTAAAATTTTGAACATGCCATTGTTTGTTCCTACATAAATATTCATTCCATCAAAATTGATTGTTATGATCTTATTTTTAAAGTAAGCAATCGGCGTAGTCATTGCGCCCCTAATGCTTGCGATCTGATTACCAAAGGAAACGATATAATCCCCGTTAATATAAAGAAAATCACTGGGGTCCCCCGAGAGCCGGAAATAATACCAGTTTTTGATATCCTCTGATTTCAACAAAGAAATGCCCGCTGACGAGATGAAAAAATAATCAGTCGCAATCTTTTTTAATTTTACCCCCCGAGTGACAAGCGGTCCATAAATAATCCGCTCTCTGAACATAGTAATTTTATTGTAACGCAAAATCCCGTATTGGTCTGTTCCCACATAAAGCTCCTGACCCTCGTCATAGAGTGCAGTAATCTCATAACGATGAAAAGGATTATTGGTTTGCATTAGACTATCTTGATAGAAATACGGCGTCAGGAATATATATTCATTCAATTGTTTTTTCTCAAAATTTTTATACCAGATAACATTTTCAGGAAACTGCGGCACCACTTCTAAATTTCCATTTATCCGATCCATGGCATATTTTTTCTGTGAAGAAATATAGACCCTCTGCTGATCAAAACCTATGCCGTTTATTACCCCGGGAAAACCATATTCCCTGACAGTGCCCAGATGGAAATTGTACCGAATGATTGAATAAACACCCGAAATCCAGAGTTCATCAGCAAATGGGTCGTAGCCCACTAACGAAATTTCCTTCTTGAAGTAAGTAGTTCTTAATAACTCCAGGGATTTCTTATCAAAAATTAAAAGATAGTTATCACTAACGGCAAATACTTTGTCTATAGAAGTAGCAATAGATTTTATTTTTCCCAAAGGCGGAATTAGTTCATAACGGTCCAAAAATATATTTTGGGGATATATTTCCAACGCACCAAGAATAGATGTTAGTGCAAGAACGGCAATGATTTTTTTCCTAATCATCACATTTCATCTTTTTCATATTCCCGATTTAAGACATAATTCAGGCACTTAGGAATGTAATCAATTAAATCACCAGCAATCAGGGAGTATTCATCATGTTCTTCCACATAGAGGTCTCCGGCCAGACCATGCAAAAACGCTCCCCCGATTGCAGCTGAAAGAAGACTCAGATTTTGGGCAACAAGTCCCCCGATCATTCCGACCAAAACATCACCGCTTCCTGCTGTTGCCATGCCCGAGTTTCCGGTAGGATTTACATACAATTCACCATCTGGTGAAGCAATCACTGTCGGTGCACCTTTAAGAATCAAGATCCCCCCAAATTCTTTCGCACATTTCAATGCCAGATCAATTCTTTCTTCATTGATTCTTGGAATCGGTAATCCAGTCAATCTCGATAATTCTCCAGGATGGGGTGTTAGAATAAAATCGGTTTTAATTTTCTTAAATATCTTCACATCCTGACTGATGATATTGAGTGCATCAGCATCGATGATAGTTGGAATCTTTAATTGTGGTAATAAATTTGTAACAAACTCAGCAGTTTCTTTATTGGTTGTTAATCCCGGACCGATTATCACCACATCGGTCTTATCCAGCAAAGAAACAATTGTATCTATTGCCTTTATACTTATGGTCTCTTCGTTGGTTTGCTTGAGTGGAACTTTTACCACTTCAAGTAATTTTGCCTCAAGGCTATCCATAATCCCTTCAGGTGCTGCAAGTCGGACTAAACCCGCACCCATTCGCAAACAGGATATCGATGCCATCGCCGCTGCACCCGAAAATCCCCTGGCACCGGCAATTATCAAAACCTGCCCGAATGTCCCCTTGTTGCCGGCAGGGTCTCGGAAAGGGAGAATGTCATGGATATCATCAAACTCCACAATCTGCGGGAATCCATTATCAATCAATTCATAGGGCACACCGATATCAACCAGATAAAGATCTCCACAAAATGCCCTACCTGGATAAAGAATATTTCCCCGTTTAGGCAAACACATCACCGCTGTGGCATCAGCAATGACGCAGGACTCTTCAAATCTTCCGGTATCGCCGTTGATTCCCGAAGGGATATCCACTGAAAAGACAAAGGCATCACTATTATTAATCAGTCTTATCGCCTCAAGAAAAATTCCTTCAGGTTTTCCTTTAAACCCAGTTCCAAAGATTGCATCAATAATACAATCATATTTGTAGTTCTGAAAAACCTTTCTCAATTTTTGTACTGAGTTAATTTCAATAATCTCAAATTTTGCCTTTCTGGCTATCTGATAATTCAGCAGGGCATCGCCTTTGAGCTCATCCCCCCTGCCGAGCAAGACAATCCGAACACTACTACCATGATTTTTTAAATGACGGGCAATAACAAAGCCATCACCACCATTATTCCCCTTGCCACAGACGACCAAGACATTCAAGCCTTCAAGTTCAAAATATTCTCTCAGCACCTCCACGCTTCCTCTACCCGCATTTTCCATTAAAACTGTGCCCGGGATTTTTAAAAATTCCTGCGCCCATTTATCTATCTCTTGCATTTCCCGATTATTTACCAGCCGCATAATTTAATTTTATAAAAAAAAATAATAAAGTCAATATGGATATAAAAAACGACTTACTCATTGACACCTAAAAATTTTTATGTAAGATTTAGAAAGAGAGAAGTATGGTAGTCGCACTATTTTTACTCGCTCAAACTATTATCCCTGATTTTCAGGTGAATAGTGAAGATTATCCGGGTCATTCGCCGCAGTTATATCCATCAATTACATGTTATGATTCAGGCGGAGCAATAATCTGGTATGACTTGCGCACTCCTAC
>JBDRWD010000002.1:56015-111945 GCA_039802205.1 candidate division WOR-3 bacterium | reverse complement strand
GTGGTTTTTATGTTGATGATATTCGGCCGGTTTGTTTGTTCAATAATGTTACTGTGATTGCGAATAACATAACCGATACAACATATACATTTACGAATCATCCAGTGGGTGAATATTATTATTATGTGCGGGGATATAATACTACCTGGGGCTGGGGTGATTATTCTATGCTTGCCCGCACACAGGTAGGGGTAGGAGTGAGCGAGACCAGACCTGTTGCTGGACCGGATGGGGTAGAGTTTGGTATTTTCCCCAACCTGTTTTCAGAACACGGTGTGATTAAGTACAGAACTTCCTCTCCTGAGGATTTGATTAGTCTTAATGTTTATGATGTCCGTGGAGAATTGAGACGTCAATGGATTTATGATTCTGGTACTTTCTCCATCGAATTTTTCTGGGATGGAACTGATGCCCGGGGTCGGAGATTGCCAGACGGAGTATATTTTCTCCAGCTAAATGGGAAGGGTTGGAGTAGAATACAAAAATTCATTATTCTGCGATAAAAATCTTTTACCATAAAACACCACAACTTGACTTTTTCCTTAATTTCATTAAAATTGTGCGTTGGGAATTATTCGTTCTGGGTGGATCATAAAATCTTGATAGATATAACCGGTTAAGAGAGCATATGCTTTATTTTTAAAAGGGAGGTTTTGATGAATCTTGACGAGAGACTTCAGAATGTGGCGGTAATCGGTGCCGCGGGCAAGATGGGTAGTGGGATTGCGGCATTGCTCTCCCAGGAGATGTTGCGCTTAAAACTAGAAAATCCCGACAAAATATATCAACTCAATCTCATTGATGTGAGTGTAAAAGGTCTTGAAGGCTTGCGTGATTATCTTAAAGATCAGTTTCAGCGGACTGCGGAAAAGACTATCGTTGCCCTCCGTGCACGTTACAGGGATCGTTCCGACCTCGTGGAAAATGCAGAGATTGTGGAGGCTTATGTCAATGATGGGATGAAACTTTTGAATTTTGGCACCGATTTATATATGGCCCGGAATAGCCATTTGATATTTGAGGCAATTATTGAAGATGAGAAGGTGAAGATAAAGACTTTTAAGCAACTGAAGAAACTCGTTTCAAAAGAGGCTTTCTTTTTGACCAATACTTCAAGTATTCCGATCGGTTATCTGGACGAGAAAGCAGGGTTGGACGGACGGCTCATCGGTTATCATTTTTATAATCCACCGGTTGTCCAGAGACTCGTGGAGGTCATAAAATCCCGAAATACACGCTCTGAACTGAGTGCAATCGCACAAGAACTGGGGCAACGCCTCCGCAAGACCTTGGTGCCGGCGAATGATATCTCTGGTTTTATTGGCAATGGTCATTTTATGCGTGATGGGCTTTTTGCTTTGGATGAAGTTCTGAAGTTAAAAGGAAAATATAAGCTACCCGGAGCAATTTATATAATGAACCGGGTGAGTCAGGATTTTCTATTGCGGCCAATGGGAATATTCCAGTTGATTGATTATGTGGGCATTGATGTCTTTCAGTGCATTCTAAAGGTAATGCGCACCCATCTCCGCGATGGTTCCTTAAGACATAAGTTAATTGATAAGATGATAAAAATGGGCATAAAGGGTGGTCAGTATCCAGATGGTTCCCAGAAAGACGGATTTTTGAAATACGATAAAAATCGTCCGGTAGGAATTTACGATTTGAAAAAAGGTGAATATTTTATGATTACCGATGAATGGAGAAAGAAACTGGACAAAGCACTCGGCGACCTGCCGGAGGGATTCACACCCTGGAAGGCATTACTCACGGATAAAAACAGAGATGAAAAACTGCGAAAACACTTTGCGGCTTTAAAACAAATGAATACCCTGGGTGCAGAACTCGCCTTAAAATATTTAAATCGTACGAAAGAGATTGCCGAGAATCTGGTAAAACAGAATGTAGCAAATTCCGCCGCCGATGTCAATGCGGTGCTGACCAATGGGTTTTACTGGTTATACGGACCGATAAATGATTTGGTATAAAATGTCCATTCGTTTTATACTCTCAGTGGTTCAAGAAGGTATTGTAGCTGGAGCAAGCACCCTCCTGTTCATTTTATTGATTTCCACAGGAAGGTGCCTTTTTGTTACTTATTGAAAAGGAGTTGCTATGGCTTTTTTAAGAAAAAAGATCTATGCCTGTGCCGGTTATAATACGGTCGCACTGGGATCCGGACGGAAAGAGTTCCATCCCAAGAAACCCCGTCCCGGAATTGAGCATTATATCAAAGAGGCGGGGTTAGGTGCTATTGAACAGATCAGACATCCTGAGCACATCGACGAAGGAGTCATCGGCAATTTTATTGCTGCCCGTTTTTGCCGGCAGGGAAATTTGGGTGGATTCTTCCCCTATGTCCATCCGACATTTCAGTATAAGCCCTGTATTCGAGTAGAGGGCGCCTGTGATTCGGGTGGACTGGCACTCGTCACTGCAGTTAAGACTATTCTCTCGGATTTAGCCGATGTAGTATTGTGCATTGGGGTTGAGGTGCAGAACACGGTTAAAGCCCTCTATGGTGCGGACTATCTGGCTGCAGCTGGCTGGTATGCGGGAGAAAGAAAGGATGGTCATGCTTATTTCTTTCCCGATAAATTTTCTGAACGTGCAGGTGCGTATATGAAAAAATTTGGTGAACAGAAGACAAGGGAAGCGATGGCCCAATGGTATGTGAATGCGATTGAGAATGCGCGTAAGAATCCCAAAGCCCAGGAATATCATAATACCAATCCGGATTTATTCAACACCGCCATGGCTAAGCCTGATCCGAAAACTTTCTGTGAATACCTGAATGTCTATGACTGCTCCAAGGTTTCTGATGGTGCTAGTGCTTTGATTTTTGCCTCTGAGGAAGGGTTAAAAAAGATTGGAGTGGAAAAAAAGGACGCGGTAGAAGTTGTGGCTTTTGCCCAGGTTCAGGATAACATCACGACTCCGCCCCCGGATTTGACCAAATTGACGACCTGTGAGATTGCAGCACAAAGGGCTTATGAACGTGCCGGGATAAAGCCTGCAGATTTGAGTGTATTGGAAGTTCATGATTGTTTTACCATTGCCGGCATCATGGCGATCGAAGCCGCAGGATTTGCCGGATATGGTGAAGGTGCAGATTTTGTCCGGGAAGGAAAAACGCGAGCTAATGGTATCATTCCCACCAATACGACTGGCGGACTTATCGGCTATGGTCATCCTACCGGAGCGACTGGTGTGCGTCAGGCAGTGGATATAGTCCATCAGCTTTTGGGTAAGGCGGGTGACTGTCAGGTTACGATCGATACACGGCGACCTTTCGGAATGCTTTCGAGCATGGGCGGGAATGATAAGACGGTGGTCGTGATGATCTTTAAGAAAACAGATTGATTGTGATTTTGGTTTAACCCCTCACCACTAAAATTTTGTGAGTATCGGTTCTAAACTTTACTACTTTGATGAGATAGATTCCACCAACGAATTCGCCAAAAAAATCATCGGTGAAGCGAAAGACGGCACGGTCATTCTTGCGGATACGCAGACTGCTGGTAAAGGTAGACTCGAACGCACATGGTATTCTCCAGAAGGTGGGATTTATATGTCAATCATCCTGTTCACGGATAAACCACTTATGATTCCTATTCTTGCCAGTGTGGCAATATGTGAGACATTTTACAATAACTACGATATCCTCCTCGGTATAAAATGGCCTAACGATTTGCTCTTGAACGATAAAAAAGTTGCTGGAATCCTCGTGGAGATGGTAGATCTCGCAATAATCATGGGTTTGGGGATAAATTTGAATATCGCTGAATTTCCCGAGGAGTTGCAAAATACTGCCAGTTCAATATTCCTTGAGACACGGAAGAAACTTGATAAGATGATGGTGGTTAACGATCTTTTTCGGGAGATAGAAAAGTTGTATCAACTGTTACAAAAGGGAGAGACTGGCGAAATTATCCAAAAATGGCGACACTATACAATTATGTTCGGAAAAAAAGTGATAATTGAGACTCCCGCGGGAACAATATCCGGAAAGGTAATCGATATTGCGGGTAATGGCGCTTTGGTTCTGTCACTTTCAGAAGGAAGAATTGAGAAGGTTCTGGCTGGAGATTGCCGGATAATAAAGGAGAATAAGGCGTCATTATGACTTAGGGTGAATGGGCTTTTAAAAAGGAGTGATCATGTATTATAAAAAACAGCGGGGTTATTATGTGTTAAGACTCCCCAAAGGTGCTGAGATAGTTCAAAGTCTGAAGGATTTTGCCCAAAAGACAAGACTGAAAGGTGCCTTTCTCTATGGTTTGGGGGTGGGTGAGAATCTAAGACTTGGTTTTTTTGATGCCCATAAAAAGTCCTACATTGAAAAACAATTTCCAGGTGAATATGAGTTCACGAGTTTCTTGGGCAATATTTCCTATTTTGAAAAGGAGGTAGTCATCCATATCCATGTTACAATTACCGGCAAGAAGTTCAACGCCTTTGGTGGTCATCTCTTTTCAGGTTATGTTCCCGGGACACTGGAGATAATTGTATTTCCGTTGGTAAAAAAGTTGGTGCGTCAGAGAGATGCGGAGACCGGTTTGAATTTGCTGGCATTATGAATTGCCTGTCAGCCCGATTTTATTAAAGGAAGACCTATGATTCAGATCTACACTGGAAACGGAAAGGGCAAAACAACAGCAGCCTTGGGTTTGGCATTGCGTGCTTTAGGTCACGGCAGGAGAGTTCTCATGATCCAATTTATGAAGGGCAGAATTAACTATGGTGAATTGAAGGCAGCAAGATTTTTAAAAAATTTTGAGATCGAACAATACGGCCGGCCGGATTTTGTAGATCGTGACCATCCAGCAAAGATTGACATTGAACTCGCTAAAAAGGGATTGGAAAGAGCAAAAGAGGCAATAAAGAGCAGGAAATATGATATCATCATCCTTGATGAATTGAATGTGGCGCTGGATTATGGTTTAATCTCTATTAAAGAAGTACTTGAGCTTATTAAAAAAATACCTAAGAAAACTGAGCTAATTATCACTGGAAGGTATATGCCAGAGATACTGGGGACCCATGCAGACCTGATAAGTGAGATCGTTGAGGTGAAGCACTATTTTCAAAAGGGTATAAGAGCCCGAAAAGGGATCGATTACTGAGCAGTTAATCTATAAGAAGGATTTTTGCCTGGCTTGACATTTAATGGGGATTTTGATATAATATATCGCTAAGAAATAGCTTTTTTTAAAGCGAAAATTACATTTTCTGGGACAAAAGGAGGTTTATGATTTTTCCGATCGAAAAAATCTGGGAGCATTATAAAAATAACAAATATCTGGCGATCAATGTAGGGGCTCTTTATGCGCGTAAGGTTAAGGACGACCAATCGCAGGGGTTGATTGATAAGAACTTAAATCCCATAAAAGAGGCGTTGATTAAATTATCCGCTGGGAAGATAAAATACAAAGATTGAAAGTAGTCTTAGGGATAACCGGTTCTATCGCTGGTTACAAAGCCTTAGAACTTATAAGACACTTGAGACGTGAGGGACACGAGGTTCGTGTAATCCTCACCAAATCAGCATTGAATTTCGTTACGCCCCTTTCCTGCCAGACTCTTTCGGAAAACGAAGTCTACATAGACCAGTTTGTGCTCACTAAAGGCATAAAACATATTGCCCTTAATGAATGGGCGGATATTCTGGTCATTGCTCCAGCTACGGCTAATGTAATAGGCAAGGCGGCGAGCGGGATTGGTGACGATTTGCTTTCTACCACCATCATCTCTTTTCAGAAGCCCGTTCTTTTTGTGCCAGCAATGGATTCTGGAATGTGGAATAATAAAATTGTTCAGGAGAATATACGAAAGTTAATAGCTAATGGCTTTCATATCCTCAAACCTGAAACCGGTCCGCTGGCTTCAGGTAAGATAGGCAAGGGTCGGTTTCCCGCGGTTTCTCGGATTTATAAAAAAATTTTAGTTTGTGTGGGCAATTATCGTTCGCTCAATGGCAGGAAAATACTGATTTCCGGAGGAAGGACCGAGGAAGATATTGATTCAGTGCGGGTGATAACTAATCGTGCTTCCGGGACCATGGCGATGGAGCTTTATGAAGCTGGCTTGTGTCGGGATGGAGAGATGCGGTTGATCATGGGTCAGGCGAATATCCCGGTGCCGGACGAATCGGGGATTTTTCGGGTGCGCACTGCAGCAGAGATGTTTGAAATTTTAAAAGAGCATATTGAATGGTCCGAGGTGTTGATAATGAATGCGGCGGTGGGTGATTACAAACCAATTCAAAGAAATGAGAGTAAAATTCATGCGCAAAATTTAACTTTGAATCTTGAAAGGAATGTGGATATTTTAAAGGCACTCTGCCCGTATAAAAAAGATAGAATATTCATTGGATTTTCGGTAGAGGATAAAGACAATGTGAAAAGGGCTGGTGAGAAGTTAAAAGAAAAAGGGCTGGATTACATCGTCGCGAATCCAGTCTCGGTCATCGGCAAGACTACCACCGAGGCTCTAATCTTGGATAAAAATGGGAAGCATATTGAGCCGGGTCCGATGACCAAATGGGAACTGGCAAATTATATTCTTGATTTGATAACATAAAGATGTTGGACGAAAAAAAAGTGCCACCCCACTCCTTAGAGGCAGAGGAATCGGTCCTTGGTTCTGCCTTGCTGGATGAGACAGCAGTGGCAAAAATTCTTGAGATTTTGCGCGAAGAACATTTTTATTCTCCTGCGAATCAGAAGATTTTTCGTGCTATTGTTGATCTCTACAATCACAATGTCACTCCGGATCTGGTCACGGTCACTGACTGGTTAAGAAAAAATAAGATATTGGAAGAGATTGGTGGAGCGGATTATTTATCGAATATCGTGGCGGGCGTGATCACGACAGCCAATGTGGAACATCATGCGCGCGTCGTTCTCGACAAGGCGATAAAGCGCAATTTGATAAAATCGGCGATGGATATTCTCAAGGATGCTTTTGAAGATGCCCACACCGCAGCCGAGATGGTGGATACAGCGCAAAACCTCATCTTTCAAATCAAGGAAAAGGGTCTACGCAAGGAACCGATGCCGATAAAGGTCTTCATAAGTCAAATCCTTGAGACTGCAGAACGCCGCAGGGGGAGCAGACGGCTTATCACTGGTATTGAAACGGGATTTTATAAACTGGACGAATTGACTTCGGGTTTCCAAAAAGGAGATTTCATAATAATCGCTGGCAGACCGAGCATGGGTAAGACTGCCTTTGCTTTGAATATCGCGGCTCATGCCGCTATAAAAAACAATGTGCCGGTAGCGATCTTTTCCCTGGAAATGTCTGCGGAAAGCGTCGCCCAACGGATGTTATGCAGTGAGGCGCGGGTGAATCTCCGTAATCTCCGGAGCAATATCCTCACAGATCAGGATTGGGTCAATCTGGCTACCGCCGCGGGTAATTTAGACCGGGCACCTATATTTATTGATGATACCGCGGCACTGACCATGTTGGAATTGAAAACCAAAGCCCGGCGATTGAAGGTGGACCACGATATCCAGTTGGTTATAGTGGATTATCTCCAGATGATTGCAGGAACACCGGGAATAAAACAACCAGTATCAAGACAGCAGGAGATATCTGAAATTTCGCGTGCCCTAAAGGCCCTGGCAAAAGAACTGGATGTGCCGTTGGTGGTTGTTTCCCAGCTTTCGCGGATGCCCGAGCATCGGAAAGAGGACCATCGGCCCAGGCTGGCAGATTTACGCGAAAGCGGTGCCTTGGAGCAGGATGCAGATATGGTAATACTCCTCTATCGCCATGAATACTACTTTCCTGACGACGAAGAAGCCAAAGGCAAAGCGGAGATTGATGTTGCCAAACAGCGGAATGGACCCACTGGCAGGATTCAACTTGGTTTTCAAAAAGAATTTACCCGGTTTACAAATTTAGCACCAGAGTCGCTGATAATGGACGAAGAATATGAACCTTTTTGAGAATATCGCCGAGTTCTGCAATTTCTTTTTGCGCAGTTTCGTCTTTCGTTGGAATTTACGCCGACATCGCACCCGAATTTTAGAACAGATCGATCATGTTGGGATTGGTTCTTTGCCCATCATCGTGCTTATTTCCGCATTTCTTGGTTTGGTGACCACGGTCCAACTTTCCTACCAGTTGCTCGGTTTGTTGCCAAGATATTTTTTAGGCGCGGTTGTGTGCCGGATGGTGCTTATTGAACTCGGTCCTATTCTCACCGCGCTTATTGTCAGCGGCCGATGCGCATCGGCAATGGCTGCAGAGATCGGCACCATGCGGGTTACCGAACAGATTGACGCCTTGGAATCAATGGCGATTAATCCTTACCAGTTCTTGGGCTTTCCACGAATAATCGGCACTCTCATTTCACTCCCCATTCTCACGGTCTTTTCTGAATTTGTGGCAATATACACCGGCGGTGTTTATGCCCATGTTTTTTTAAATGTTCCACTGAGCGTTTACAATTATGGAATCGTGCGCAATTTCTATCATCGAGATCTTTTTGGGGGGCTATTAAAGTCGTTGTTATTCTCGTTCGCTATTTCCGTTGCGGGTTGCTATTTCGGTTTTAAGGTAAAGGGTGGGGCTCGCGAGGTGGGAATTGCAACCACCTATGCGGTGGTAACCGCCTGCGTGCTCATTCTTATCTTGGATTTCATCGTCGCCTTGATTGTTTTTGGTTAATGATTGAGATAAGAAACTTGACCAAACAGTTTGACGGTCATTATGTGCTTAAGGATGTGAGCTTTTGTGTTGAGGATGGTAAACTCGTCGTTGTGCTCGGTCCCTCAGGCACAGGCAAGACTGTCCTTTTGAAGGCTATCCTGGCTTTGATATCGGTTGATGGGGGAGAGGTTTATTTTGAAGGAAAGAATGTTTTTACTGCTGACACCGAAGAATTGTATCAGATAAGAAAGAGTGTCGGTTTTGTCTTCCAAAGTAGTGCGTTATTTGATTCGTTGAATGTTTACGAAAATATTGCCCTGCCCTTGCTTGAACATACACCAATCTCGGAAAAGGCAGCAAAGGAAAAGGTAAAGAATCTGTTGGAGATCGTAGGACTGCCAGGCCGGGAAAAACTGTATCCCCGGGCACTCTCCGGTGGTATGAAGCGGCTCGTTGCGATTGCCCGGGCTTTAGCCCTTGAGCCTCGCTATCTTTTCTACGATGAGCCGACGACCGGTCTGGATCCGATGATGCGGGATCGGATTGTGAACTTGATTGTGGGTTTGAAAAAAAATTTCCAGAAAAGCGGCATCGTTGTTACCCATGATCTTGAGACTGCCCAGATCGTTGGAGATGTGATATATATGTTAAAGGATGGGCAGATTAGAAGACTGGAAAAGATTGAGAAAGGAATGTATGGATAGACAGATAAAAAGAACCTTGGTGGGAATTTATATCTTCATTGGGGTGATGCTTTTTATTGTTTTTTATATCTTGCTTTCGGGAAAGATTTCCTTACATCACACCAAAGAGATAAAGGTCTATTTTGATGATGTCACCTGGGTGCGCCCAGGTGATCCAGTAATCATCTATGGTATTGAAAAAGGAAAGGTGAAATCGCTAAGGCTGGAAGGCGACCGGGTGCTGGTAATTCTGGCTATGGAACCTGATGTTGTGCTTTATGATGACTCCAGGATTTCTATCCGACTTGTCAACTATCTGGGTTCGGACCGCTACATAAAAATTGTTCCGGGAAAGAGTGGGAGAGTTCCTGAATACTACAGCGGTTATAATGCCTCGTTTGATATTGAACTGGTGGCGGCAAAACTTGATAGTTTGAGCAATCTCTTTAGTAATATTAAACTGCCGGATTTGGGGAATCTCGGAGATAAATTCACCGCCATGCTGGAGAGAAATATAAAGGAACTGAAAGATTTATTAAAGGATCCGAAGGACCAATTGGAATTGGCGGCATTGAAAATGAACCTTTTACTTGATTCCTTAAATGCGTTGCTCAAAAAAGATGGCACCTTTGCCCGGCTGGTAGAATCCGATGAATTATACCAGGAGATAAGAGAGACTAATCAAGCGCTCAAATCCTTGATTGAAGACATCAAGGCGAATCCTAAAAAATACCTGGAGATAAAGGTCTTCTGATAAAGAATATGAAAAACCAATTCGTCTGTCAGGAGTGCGGTGCAATTTCTTTGAAATGGCTTGGGCGGTGTCCAAACTGTGGAGCATACAATACAATGGTGGAAGAGATCGTAGAAAAGGCGCCGAAGACGATAAAAAAGACCCGTCCGCTCAACCTTGTTGAGGTCCCCAGTGAGGAATATCAACGTAAGAGCGTCGGAATTTCGGAAATGGACCGGGTACTCGGAGGAGGAATTGTACCAGGTTCCTTAATCCTTTTGGGTGGCGATCCAGGCATTGGAAAATCCACCCTGATGCTTCAGATTTCTGATTACATTGGTAAGAACAATGGTGTTGTTTTCTATGTGAGCGGCGAGGAGTCGCCTGCCCAAATTCGCCTGCGTGCTACACGCCTCGGCATTGATTCCAGCAATATCAAGATTCTTGCGGAGACAGAGTTGAATACGATTCTTGCAGTTGCCGAAGAACTAAAGCCTGATTTGATGGTTATTGATTCAATACAAACGATTTACAAATCTGAAATTTTATCCGCACCTGGAAGTGTTGCTCAAGTTCGGGAGTGCGGTAGTGATATCATGAGATTTGCTAAACTCCATAATACTGCCACGGTCATCATCGGACATGTTACAAAATTCGGTGTCATTGCCGGTCCCAAGACCCTGGAACATATCGTTGATACGGTTTTGTATTTTGAAGGAGATAAAGAAGGGCAGTATCGGATTATCCGGGCAATAAAGAATCGATTTGGAGCAACGAATGAACTGGGGGTTTTTGAAATGACAAGTCAGGGTCTAAAAGAAGTTACAAATCCCTCGCACATCTTTATCTCCGACATTGTAGCACCGGGTGCAGTAATAATTTCTATCATTGAAGGTTCGAGGCCCTTCCTGGTGGAAGTCCAGGCACTCACCAGTCCTACTTTCTTCAATTATCCCCAGCGGGTAACCACGGGCCTGGATGCGAAGAGACTGGCGATGCTTTTAGCAGTATTAGAACGCCGGGTAGGGATCAATGTCTATAATGTTGATTGCTTTGTCAATGTGGCAGGCGGTATGAAGCTGACCGAACCTTCCAGCGATCTGGGTATAATCCTGGCGATTGCTTCATCGCTGAAAAATAAACCGATAAGCAAAGACCTCCTCGTGGTCGGTGAAGTTGGACTTGGGGGCGAAGTCCGTCCGGTTTTCGGTATTGATCTGAGATTAAAAGAGGCGGAGCGCCTTGGCTTTAAGACTGGTATTGTACCGGCAAAGAATAAAATTCCGCAAAATTTGAAGATAACCACAATCGGGGTTAACGAAGTCAATGAAGCGGTATCGGCGGTATTTACAAACTGAGACAAGGAGGTTTGATGTTATTCTTTAAAAAAGAAGATAGGTTTGTCCTTGATTCATCTAGTATCATTGATGGTCGGGTGGTCAATCTTTTTGAAAAGAAATTTTTTGAGGGGAAAGTGATAATACCTTATTTGGTACGAATTATCGTCCGCCGTAAAGTGGGCGTTGAGGCCGATAAGATAATCAATAATCTTAAAAAATTCTCAACCTTGGAGTTTGTGGACAAAAATGTTGATGGTGTGGTTGAAGAGATTTGTGTATTGAAGACAGCAGAAAAAAGAAAGGCAAAGGTGGTTACTGCTTCGGATACCTTTGATTTGTATGCAAAATCTTTTCCGGATATCCGTATCATCAATATCAAAGAACTCTACCGCATCCTCACACCTATTTTCTACCCCGGACGAATAATCTCGGTGCGGATAATAAAAAAAGGATTGAATGTAAATGAGGGTATTGGCTATATTGAAGGGGTAAAGGTGGTGGTTGAAAATGGTGCCAAATATTTAAATCGGAATATTGATGTGAAGGTTGTTTCCATGATTCAATCCGAAACCGGCAACCTTGTTTTTGGGACAGCCATTGAACCAGCGGAGAACTCACTGGAAATGGAAGATAAACTAAAAAGTGAGGGAGAAAATGAGCGAAAATTTGAAGTTTCTTGACGAAGTTTTACAACGTCTCTGCGTGAGTGATGGTATAGGCTATACAGGTGGTGTGCGCAAGACGCTGCTGGAAGAAATAAAACCCTGGGTGGAGGAAGCAAAAATTTTTCCGGATGGTAGTGTTTATGGTTATCTTAAGGGTTCCAAACCACTCAATGTGATGCTTGCCTGTCATATTGATGAAATCGGTTTTATTGTTGCGGATATTGAAAATAATGGTTTTATCCGCTTCAAATCGGTTGGCGGCTGTGATGAACGGATATTGCCTGGGCAGGAGGTAGTGATACACGGAAAGAAGCGGATCAAAGGCTGGGTGGGTGTCAAACCACCCCATTTTATGAAGAAGGAAGAACGAGACAAAGTCCAACCCTTGGATAAACTATTCATTGATACCGGAATGGATGTAAAGAATTTAAAAAGATCTGTCCGGATCGGTGATTTTATAACTTTTGCGGGTCATTATACACATCTCCAGAACGATTTCCGGAGCGCCAAAGCCCTTGATAATCGCACAAGTGTAGCCTGCGGGCTTTTAATTCTGAAGGAACTCTTCGAACATGGTTCTCCGGTTCAGATCCATTTTGTGGCAACGAGTCAGGAGGAATTTAGTGGTCTTGGTGCCCGAATTCATTCTTATCGTTTAAACCCGGATTATTGTCTGGTTCTGGATGTGACCCACGGAGAATACCCAGGTCTGACAGAGGGTGAATATTTTATGCTCAACAAAGGACCGGTACTTGCCCGGGGGGGCACAATCCCACCTCGGCTATACCAACTCCTCAGTGAAACTGCCCGATCCTGTGAGTTGCCCTATCAAATTGAGCCCTTACCGGGTTATACCGGGACAGATGCAGATACCATTGCCTTTAATCGTGAAGGGATTCCCACAGCCCTTGTGAGTATCCC
Organism: candidate division WOR-3 bacterium; assembly: GCA_039802205.1. Lineage (NCBI taxonomy): Bacteria > Pseudomonadati > Caldifarciminota > Caldifarciminota bacterium. Next base: position 98,939 of record JBDRWD010000002.1, on the reverse strand, counting down.
TCTCCGTTACATGCATACGCCGGTTGAGGTCGTATGTCTGAAAGATATTGAAAGGACTGCCAGATTGATTGTTGAATTTTTAAAAAAGATAGAAAAAAGGAGTAATCATGGACTGGGGATTGAAAAATAGACTATCAAGAATAATCAAACCCGCCACGGGGCGCACCGTGATGCTGGCGGTGGACCATGGCTATTTTCTTGGTCCGACGACTGGCCTCGAAATTCCTGCAAAAACCATTAGACCTTTATTGCGGTTTGCCGATTCATTGATGCTCACTCGTGGGGTCCTGCGAACTTCGGTTCCTCCGGATTTTGATATTCCGATTGTGCTACGCGTTTCCGGAGGCACAAGCATCCTCGCCAAAGACTTATCAAACGAAGGGATGACGACTTCAATAAAAGAGGCGGTCCGATTAAACGCCTGTGCCGTGGCATTATCAATATTTGTCGGTTCTGAGCATGAGAAGGAGACCCTCCTCGCGCTCTCCGAACTTGTGAATCAAGCCGAAGATTATGGCATCGCCGTGTTGGCAGTAACTGCGGTGGGGAGAGAGATGGAAAGGGATGCAAAATATTTGAGCCTTTGCTGCCGGATTGCTGCTGAACTCGGTGCCCATTTTGTGAAGACCTATTATTGTGAAGATTTTGAAAAGGTGGTGGAAACCTGTCCGGTGCCGATAGTGATTGCCGGAGGTAAAAAGGTGCCTGAAAAAGAAGCACTCCAACTCGCATACAATGCAATTCAAAAAGGTGCAGTGGGTGTGGATATGGGCAGGAATATTTTCCAATCCGCAGACCCGGTGGCGATGATTCAAGCAGTCCGGGCAATCGTCCACAAGAATGCGAGTGTAGATGAGGCATACGAGTTATTTGAAAAGAAGCGCGCAAAAAAGTAAGGATTTGTACCTTTGTCATTTTGGCCTTTGACCCAAAAGCTATTTTAGAATGCGGGTGGCAGTTTATTACAATAACCGCGATATAAGGATTGAACAAAGACCGGTTCCCACCATTGGCAATAATGAGCTTCTGGTCAAGGTCATTGCCAGTGGTATATGTGGGAGTGATGTGATGGAGTGGTATCGAATAAAGACCGCACCGCGGGTCTTGGGTCATGAGATTGCGGGTGAGATCGTGGCGGTGGGTGGGAATGTGAAGAATTTTAAAAAAGGAGATCGGGTATTCGTTTCCCATCATGTTCCTTGCAATGAGTGTAAATATTGCAAAAAAGGTTATCATACGGTCTGTGAGACGCTCAAGAAGACAAATTTTGACCCCGGTGGATTTGCAGAGTATCTTCGTGTTCCAGAAATAAATGTGAAATTTGGGACATTTTTATTACCTGATGAAGTATCTTATGAAGTAGGAACTTTTGTCGAACCTCTTGGGTGTGTCATAAGAGGCCAGCGATTTGCAGAGATCAAAAATGACGATACAGTCTTAGTGATTGGTTCTGGGATAGCCGGAATACTCCATATAAAATTGTTAAAGGCAAAAGGGGTGAAAAGGGTCATTGCCACTGACATAAATGAATACCGGCTTGATTTTGCCCAAAAATGCGGAGCTGAGGTTATTAATGCCCGGGAAGATGTTCCTCAGCGGGTGAAGGATTTAAACAATGGTTGTCTCGCCGATGTAGTGATTGTGAACACCACGGCGCTATCCGCCTTTGATCAGGCATTCGCGGCGGTGGATCGTGCCGGAACCCTACTGCTTTTTGCACCTACAGCACCTGAGGTGCGCATTCCCATGCCCCTGTTCGACCTTTATTTCAAAGGGGTCAAAATCATCTTTTCCTATGCGGCGGTAGAACTGGATATAAGAGAGGCGATTGAATTATTGCGGACGAAAAAAATCGAGGTGCGCGATATGATTACCCACCGCTTTGGTCTTGGAGAAATTAAAAAAGGTTTTGAACTGGTGGAAAAAGCCGGAGATTCATTAAAGATTATAATTGAACCCCAAAGATAGTTGACTTTATTTCTACCGCCTTTGGCGGGGAGTGGATTTTAAAAGCGAATCTTTTTTTATCTTTAACGAGTCACATTCTCCGGCATTATCAATCTCCTTTTTCCCAGGGATTATAATTTTTACCTGACAGGAAGCCCTAATCTCTTTGGTCCCAATCTGGCGATGCATTGAATTAAGATTTGGAGTTTCTCCAAGCAGTAAAGAGGAAAGGATTATAATGATAGCCACTAATCGGTTCATACGTGCCTTCCATATCAGTAAAATGCAAATTTTGTGCCTGAAAACTCACGAAATTTGAGGATTTTTTAATTAAAATGGTGGTGTAAATGTAGACAGATGTTGTTTAGATAGACAATCTAAGCGGAGTTTTTTACTGGTTTATTCTTTTTTTAGTATTTCCAAACGGGCGATTGTCCTTCTTTTGTATTCCTGTGCCCGTTTGTGTTTAGGGTCAAGCCTCAAGACCTGCTCAAAAATTTTTAATGCTTCATCATACCGCTGCTGGACGAAATGTTCCACACCGGTTTTAAAAAGTCTTTCAATCTCAGCCGTCCTCATTTCCTGGTCCTTTTTTTCGCTCATGGCTTTACTCGGTTTGGGATATTTGAGGATTTGAGGTTCTTCAAAAAACTTTTTTTCGGTTTCACGTTCTTTTTTTAAAACTGGGATATAGAAATCCTTAAATTCTTGACCGGGTTTGATATAGATATATATCAAATCGCTGCTGGCTAAAAAGGTCTCCGGAGGTAGAACTTTTATTTCTAAGACATAAGTCCCGGGAGGTAGATTGGCAAATCTAAACCTGCCATCTTTATCAGATGTGGTTAAGAAACCATTCAATCCCAAAACAACATTAGGGAGCCCTTTCTCTCCCTCATCAAAACTACTATTTTTGTTATCATCATAAAAGATTATGCCCTCAATAAGACCGAGTTTTCCCAGGGCGAAGTCCACACGTGGGCGTGAAAATAACTGTGTATTTATTTTTTCTCCTTTTTTCTGGGTGCCCATCTCGGCAGGAATACAGCCGAGGTTGATCCCCACTGTGTGTTCTCCTCTGGGCACGAACGAAAATCGATAATTCCCGTTTTCATCCGTGCGGGTTGACTGTTTTCCATCAAGGAAGATTTCCATCTCGGGCATGGGGACATCGGTGGCGTCAAAGAATCCATTGTTATTCAAATCCATGAATACCCGCCCAGAAATAAAACTAAAGCCCATTTGTTCAAAGATGAAGGTATTAGTGAGATTTACAGCGACACTATGGTCTTTTTTGTGGTCATAATTTATCAACTCATAGGTAGCATTTAGATTAAGACTTTGTAAAAATTTCAATGTCAATTCTAACCCGGTATTGGTTTTTGTAAAACCATTCTGGTTAAGAATGCCCAAGAGGGTTTTGATTTTAATATTAGGTGACAGGAAAAAAGAACTTCCGAATTGATAAACTTTTGAATCTTTTATCTCCAGTTGTGACCAACACTGGAGTTTTTTGAAGTCTTTGGTTATCTTCAACCCTAAGCGATTCTCTTTTGCCGACCAATAATAATCGCCGGATATGGAGATACCTTTATAACGAAAACCCGAATGGAGATACTGGGTGACAATTTTGCTTTTGAATGCAAAACCGATGCCATATCCTAATTCAGGAAGGGGAGATCTGTTGATACTAAAACCAAAACTTCCCGTCAGATCCGCGAAACTACAATAGGAAAAATTCTGGTTGAGAGATAGGTAATTTCTTGGGTTAAAATAACTGTTCAACTGGAGCCAGTCTCCTGGCAAAGATAAATGATTGGTAGGTGTGACAAAATTGTTGAATACTTTTCTAAACAAACCACCAGCACCATAGCGCTGTCCGTTAAAATCAGCACTTAAGGTCCAGGCATTACCTATTCCGGCTTCGCTCAGATTTGTTGCCCACTGTGTGTTTATGTTCACTCTGGGCAAAAGTTTGATTTTTACATTTGTGCCTAAGTAATTATTGGTGTGGATTGGTCCCGAAGCATCACTCTTTCTTGAAAAGATTAATTCCCATGGAAGACCGGGGTGGAGGTATTTCGTATATTTGAATCCTAAAGTGTAATTATTCTGGGTGAAGGTGGGAGGTAAAGAGGCGGTCGGGTCTTTAGTTTTGCCTACTATGAAATCCATCTCTTTCCCGGACAGCGAAAATCCCCAGATTGGTAGAATGGTGCCCAGGGGCCCATTTATATACCAGTAGCGTTCACCAGCTGTCATTCGGAAATCGCGGATAATAGAATCTAATTGGCAATTAAAACTTTTGAACCCGCATTCTGTCGTTCTTTTTTCAAAGTTCAAATTGATGGCATATCGTGAAAAGCGGTAATTGAGATACAGGTCGTTTATCCCATAGACTCCTAATTTCTGGTAGGTGTAAAATGCAGTGTGGAGCTGGGCACCGGAGACAAAGATAACAAACACCAGTATCATATTTCTTCTCAGAAATCTTCAATCCTCAAATGCCGCTCACTCTCTATCACCTTCGATGCCCCAAAATCCAACCATACCTTGAGCAGGTATTCACCAGGAATAAGGGACTCTTTAACCGGCATTCTTAATTTCCTTATTTTCTGGGGTAAAATCACAAACTCCGGTATGGTATCCTTGAATCTGATTTTCCCGTCAGTGGTAAGAATCACTGTTGAACCGGTCAGCCGTGCATGGATATTGCCCTTATTTTTCACCACCACAAAAAAGCTGTCGTTTTTTACATACAGACTTTCAATTCCTATCTCCTTTATCGACTCATTCGCTTTATAGTAGTAGATCGGTATGCCGATCTCGCCGGCAATCTGAATCATTGGTTGATAGACCGAAGGTATAGGCTGTGATTTGAAGATCAACATTCCATAATACTCCACGAGTGTATCTTCGGGCATGCGAAAAGTAAACCGGACGAATTCTTTTGCTTGGGGTGGTATCAGGAATTCTTCAGGGTTCACAAGGGAGTATAAGGCGATTGAATTTTTAAGACTCTCACTGCTAAAGAAAACAGTTCTGCCATTCTCATCAATCTCAAAAGATTCAAAAGCGAGTTTAATACGCAGGGTATCGTTAGCGAGATTTTGAACTTCAAAAACTTCGGTTATCTCTTCCACATTGAAGAGGGCTTTATCAATACGGGCAGGTGTCACCGTATAACCGAGATATGAAAAAAGAAACCCTGGCAGAATCAAAAAAATGAGAGTCAGTTTTTGTTTATTATAATCCATAAACGCGAAAGTATAAAGTTATGTGATAAGTTCCCGGCTCATCATCCCTTTCTGTTTTGAAGACAAAATCCTGGGGAAAGGGGATACGGTCCAGCCCCGGACCAAAGACAGGGATTTGGGCTATTTCCTGATAAAACAAGGAGTATTGTCGCCAGTTTCCACCAGGAGGGTCCTGCCCTGGTGGAGGTAAAGGTTCACCATCCGGAGCAAAATATAACTGTCCGATCAGAATAGAAGGACAAAAATCGCCGCTTCCCCGAGTGGCAAGATAAATTCTGGAGATAGAATGGCTGGGTCCAATCCGTTGATAGCCCAGAATTAGATTTATTCCCTGGGGGTTGACAGGTGAGGCAGCAGTCGGATAATAGTAGGTGGGATAGATGAGTGGAGGAAAGACGAGGAGTCCCAGATCAAATTCCACATTAGTATCTAATTCCATACGGATTCTTGTTTCTGGAAAGGAAAGGGAGGCTGAAAAAGATATCAGGACTATAAGTCTCAAAGATATCTTCATCAACCTCCCAATTTTTGGTGAATTGGACAGGATACCGGATGATTATTGGGCGTAGAGGCGATAATAGATGGTCGCGGTAGCACCACCAGCAGGTGTAGGTTCGTCATCCTCTTCAGCCTGGAAGATATAATCCTGGTCTTGGGAAAGCCAGCCATTCGTCTTCTGACCATTGGCGATTTCGGTATAGGTGGTTGTAAAGGGTCTCCAGTTTCCACCTGGAGGGTCCTGACCATCGGGTGGATTTGGTTCGCCATCCGGTGCATAATACAACTGATCAAGGGCAATCGTGGGCGTAAAATCACCGCTTCCACAGGTCTCCAGATGCCAGGTCATTGTATTAGAGTTGGAAAAGACCTGAAGATTGATACCGTCGGTATTCGTCCCCTGGACACTCGTCGGGTCATAGTATCCCGGGAATACTGCTGGTGGATAGGTGAGTGCGGGATTGCTTAAATCAAATTCGGTATTGCCCAAGACATACAATCCTATCCTTGCCGGCACTTTAACGGTTACGATTAATGTATCCACCAGTGTATCACCCGGTGCAAAACCCGATATCCGGTCTCCTGGACCACCGTAGATTATGTTGCCGAAGACCAGAACCGGCAACATAATCAGCAATGAGAGCATCACGCGCATAGGACCTCCTTTTAATCGCTCCCCTGTGAAAGGAAATATATGATTATATTATTCACAAATCGTTGATTGTCAAGAGTGATTGACAGGTTTGTAACCATCATTATAATCTTAAATGCCGCAAACAGTCAAAAAAGTTTGGAGAATATCTCTTTATATCTTAATTTCAACTGGTGTTTTTTTCCGGCTTGCCCAGTACTTTTACAACCGTTCTCTGACCGAAGGAGAAGCCCCTTTAGCCTTGAACATCATTACCCGATCATACTCAGAGTTATTCAAACCATTAGATTATGTCCAGGCTGCACCCATCGGCTTCCTTTACATTGAAAAGTCTTTGGTTAATCTTTTAGGTAATAATGAATATGCCCTGAGACTCTTTCCCTTAATCACCGGCATCCTCACCATTTTTTTGTTCTATGCTATTTTAAAATTGATGGGTGATTCCCGGCTTCTAATTTTTGCCCTCGGTCTTTTTATTTTAAATGACCATCTGATTTATTTCTCTTCAGAAGTCAAACCTTATGCAAGCGATGTTTTTTGGGGCTTGCTATTAGTATTAATCACTCTCCGTGCCTGTCAGAATGGTTTGAAAATTAGTATTCTCCTCAGCTGGGGTATCCTGGGTATCATCATCCACTGGTTTTCTTTTCCTTCGGTATTCATCTTCTTGGGTTCGGGATTGGTTTTGCTATTTTGTGCTTTACAAACCAGAAGGCATAATGTTTTGATTGTCATTCTCGTCATGGGGTTACTCGGGATAATCAGTTTACTCCTAAACTATGCACTTTCCTTGCGTCATTATCTTATCCATACTGAACTGCGCGCATTCTGGCAAGAAAGTTTTGTTCCTCTTCCTTTCACCTGGAAGGATTTTTATCGATTTTTCTATCTCCTCGGCCGCATTTTAAAAAACCCCGGGGGATTTTCACTGTATGAAATCATCCCCACGGCATTCTTTTTCGTTGTGGGAGCAATTTATCTTTTCCGTAAAAACAAGATTTATTTCGGAGAATTCAGCCTCCCTTTGTTAATAACTATCCTCGCTTCTATGGGTCAACTCTATCCTTTTGAGGGTCGGCTACTCCTTTTTCTTGTTCCAGCGCTGATGATCTTCGTAGCCCAAGGGATCTCTGAAGTCTTTGTGTTGATAAAAGAGAACAACCGCACGATAGCAGTCATGTTCGCATTGCTTTTATATCTTTATCCTGTCGGACTTTCTTTCTTTCATGTTTTTAAACCCCGGGCACCAGAAGAACTGCGCCCGGTTCTGGAATACCTGTTAGAAAACAAACGGGAAGGGGATATTGTTTATCTCTATTATGGGTCAGTGAATGCCTTCCGTTATTATCAGACTCGGTTTCCGGATTTAAACATTTCCTATATAACAGGTATTGAAGCACGCCACAACTGGACCCAATATTACTATGACATCCAGCGACTCCATGGCAGCAAGCGGGTCTGGTTTGTTTTTTCTCATATTGCTACCCATTTGGGAGTTAATGAAGAAAAACTGTTTTTGACCTACTTAGACCTCCTGGGAAAACGGGTTGACGGATTTGTTGCCCCAGGTGCCGCAGCTTATCTTTATGACCTTTCTTTTTAGTTTGATTCCTTGACATACCGGAGAAAATGAATAAAATATCTCATGGAACGATTCAATAAAGGTATTGTCGGTGCAATAATTGCTGGTATCATCGGCGTATTTCTTGCCACATTCGGTTTTTGGCGCACCCTATTGATACTCTTTTTAATTGTTATCGGATTTATGATTGGCACCTATTGGGAAGTGAGAAAGAAAGAGTAAACCGATAAGTCTTAAAAGATTGAAAAGGGCTGGGGAATAAAAGTCAGAATTAATATCACCAGGGCAATCAAGGCAAAGATTTTTTCCTGCCGCCTAAGTGGTGTCAGGGTATCCTGAATTAAGGGTTCCTGTCGGGCAAGGATAAAAGCCAGCAAACCCCAAATTATCCAACCTTGCCATAAGATACCGAAGCCGATCAGAGCGAGAATCAATGGCAGATAGATTTTTTTCTGATTTTTTAATAAAACACTATAGGCGATATGTCCACCGTCAAGTTGACCGATAGGCATCAGATTCATTGATGTGATCAGAAATCCAATCCAACCTGCAAATGCCATGGGATGTAGAAAGAGGTCCGAACCCTCGGGTATCACCGGATGAACAATGCGGGCGAGAATATAAAAAAGTAAGGAATCGCCGAGTTTCAAATACGTCCCGGCAGCGGGTGCGGGTTTTATTTCAGAAAGGGCAATGCCAATTATCGATACGATAAGGGCGACCATAAATCCCGAGAATGGCCCAGCCATGCCGATTCTTAATAATGCCTTACGGGAAGGGACAATAGATTTCATCCTGATGATTGCCCCGAAGGTGCCCAAAAAATGGAAGGGGACAGGAATAAAATAGGGAAGACTTGTCACCAGCCCATATCTTTTAGAGACAAAGTAATGTCCGAGTTCATGGCAGGTCAATATTGCCATGAGGGAGAAAGAGAAAGGAACACCGAGTAAAATATCAGCGAAGTTTTGTAAGGGATTCCCGCCGCTATTAAATGAACCGGCAAGGAGTGTAGTGAAAATGGTAGCCACGAAAAGCAGCACATTTAGCCAGATTTTTGGTTTCTCCGTGAATTCAGGCATTATTCCCATCATCACTTTGTGGTGTATTCCTTCCTGGCTAAAAAACGGCGTGTAGCCGCGTTCTTTACAAAATGCCTTTATATCTTCGATATTCTTCTCCAGTGGTTCATATAAACGTCCAAAAAAGATTAAATTCGTCCCCAGAGGAACGGACTCTACAATAAACATCTTAGTATGTAGATAATCAACTATCTCCTCATACACGGTCATGCTCCTTTCCTGCGCAGATGCATGAGCAACAGGATGATATCCACCGGACCAATACCCTGAATCCTTGAGGCCTGGTCTAAATTACTTGGTCGGGCTTCATTTAACTTTGACTTTGCTTCATTAGAAATTCCGGGAACACTATTGAAATCAAAGTCTTCAGGGATTGTTACATTCTCCATTTTTTTCAATCTTTCAATTAATTCTTCTTCGCGTTTTATATACCCCTCATATTTTACTTCAATCTCGGTCCTAAACCATATTCTTTCCGTTAATGAATTAGATAAGAAATCTTTAATATCTGACCAGTGGATATTTGGTCTTTTTAGGATTTGAAACAAGCTCGTCCCCCCAATTGTTTCGGTTAATGGTGTTTCATTCCGACTCAAAAGCAGGGGATTAATAGTTTCTGGTTTGACGATCGTCTTTTTCAAAGTGCAAATTGTTTCATCAATCTTTTTCCTTTCTTCCATTGTTCTTTCATAGAATTCTCTATTCACCAGTCCGAATTCCACGCCATAATGCATCAATCGGTCATAGACATTGTCAATGCGCAGAAGTAATCTATGCTCGGCAAGGGAGGTGAACATCCGGTAAGGCTCTAAGGTATTTTTGGTGACCAGATCGTCAATCAATACCCCTATATATGCTTCATACCTTTTCAGGATAAATGGAGTTTCACCTTTCAATTTCCGCACTGCATTTATTCCAGCCACAAAACCCTGGGCTGCGGCCTCTTCATAGCCCGAAGTGCCATTTATCTGACCGGCGCAGAAAAGGTTTTTTATCAATTTTGTCTCCAGGGTCGGATATAATTGAATAGGATAAACAAAATCATATTCAACCGCATAACCCGGTCGGGTGATTATTGCTTGCTCCAGACCTGTTATTGAATGGAGGATATCCACCTGGACATCATAAGGTAAGGAAGTGGAAAGACCATTGAGATAGTATTCACCTGAGTCGTATCCTTCAGGTTCAACAAAGACAATATGGGAATTACGATCTGGGAATCTTACCACCTTTGTTTCGATTGAGGGACAATACCGGGGACCGATGCCAATAATCCGGCCTGTGTAAAGTGGAGAGCGGTCCAGATTTTTATTGATAATCGCATGGGTTTGAGGATTTGTTCTTGTAATATAACATGGTAATTGCTCTATACCCAAATTGACTGTTCGGTATGAGTATGGTTCAATCGGTTCTTCACCTTTTTGTATATCCATACGGGAAATATCGACCGAATTTTTAGCAACCCGCGGTGAAGTACCAGTTTTCAACCTTCCCAGATTAAAACCAATTCTCTTTAAAGATTCACTCAGATTACCAGCCTTTGGTTCACCCAGTCTTCCACCTGGATAGGTTTCCAGACCTATGTGCATCAGCCCATTTAGAAAGGTTCCGGTTGTCAGGATTAGGGCGCGACAGAAGTACTCGTTGCCGATGCCGGTTCTTATTCCTTTTACGTGTCCATTTTCAGTAAGGATTTCAATCACCTCTTCCTGTTTGATGACCAAATTTTTTTGATTGGTAAGGACATGTTGAGCTTCCTGTTTATAACGGGCACGGTCATTCTGGGTGCGGGGCGACCACACTGCAGGACCCTTGGAGCGATTGAGCATCCGAAACTGGACGCATGTCCGGTCGGCAAGGAATCCGATTTCGCCTCCTAAGGCATCGACTTCCTTTACCAGATGTCCCTTGGCAAGGCCGCCGATCGATGGATTGCAGGACATCTGTCCAATATTATCAATATTGAGGGTGAGTAAAAGTGTGTGGAACCCTGAACGGGCACTGACCAGTGATGCTTCTATTCCGGCATGACCACCACCGACAACGATTATATCAAACGACTCCGAATAACTCACACATAATAATAAATAGAATTCCGGAAAAATCAATGGGTTTGTTGGCATGAAACTTTTTTGCTTTTTTTTCGTATTACTTAATGATGAGACATAAAAAGATATTGGATCTTATTGAAAAAAAGTTAGACAGGGAGATAACCCAGGAGGAACTGGTAAAGCTTAATGAACACCTTAAAGAATGCCCCCAATGCTTGAATTATTACAATGAAATGGAAGATTTATGCCAAGATATTTTTGAACTCACTGAGTTCTTTCCGCGTATCGATTTCAATGACCGGGTTCTTTTAACCCTCAATATAAGAAGAAAGGCATGGTATAAATTGGTGCCTATTTTGGGATTCGTTTATTTATCGGGATTGGTGATTTTGGTCCTTACTCCAATTGGGCATCGCTCTTTGGCATCAGTATTGCATTTTTCCTTTTGGGTTTTTAAAATCTTCGGCAAAATTAAACCTTTTACTATTGAACTATCAAATATCGTAATTCATTTTTTGAGATTCCATTTTTTAACTTTCGTCTACATTTTTATTTCAATCATAATTCTGTTTTATTTCTTTGGTAAAATTTTTAAGGAAAAGGAGGCTTTATGCAATTAAAAACAATCGGGATGGTTTTCAGTGTTGTCATTCTGGTCGTGCCTGGATTCTCACTGGTGTTGCGCACCGGTAGAGATCTTTCCATAGGTTCTGAAGGGACAATAATCAACGATGATATAATTGCCCTGGCTCGTTCAATAAAGATCAAGGGGGTAATCAATGGTGATATCTTTGCCTGCGCTCAGGAAGTGGAGGTAACCGGAAAGGTGAATGGCACGATCTTTGTCAGTGGTGCAGAGATAAAGATTTATACCACTGGCACAAGAACGATCTTAGCCTTCTGCAGTCAACTTGATGTATCAGGAGCGGTAGATAACAATATCCTGTTTCTCGGTAAAAGATTGGATACAGATAGCACATTTTTTCTTAAAAAAGACTTCTGGGGTTACGGTAAGGAGATAAATTTAAATGGGGATATTAAGGGAACAGTTAAAGGAGCTGCAAAAATTTATGATATCGGAGGTAATGTTCAGGATGGTGAGATTGAAGGTAGCGAAGTTAATATAAAATCCACGGCGTGCATCAAGGGTCATTTAATCATTAAAAGTGAGAAGGAACCTACGATTGATTCTGCTGCAAAACTTGTGGGAAAAGTAGAATTTCAAAAAATAACTGAAAAACCCAAAGTAGGAAAAAAGGGTTCCGATTTTATGCGAATAATGAAAATAATTTTTTTCATCAGCGAATTAGTAATTGGATTAGTCCTTATTGCCCTTTTCAAGGATCATTTCAAAAAGATGAGTAGGATTTTTAAAACCCAGTTCTGGAAAAACTTAGGCTTGGGATTTTTGATACTGGCGGTCATTCCGGTGGCAATTGTGATCGCCTTGCTTACGATAATCGGATTTCCTGTTGCAATATTTGGCTTATTCTTATTTTTCACCTTAGCTTATCTCTCTTCTATCGTCTTTGCTACAGGGTTTGGTGATTTGCTGATTAAATTATTCAAAAGGGGAGGGGAAGTTACCCCATTTATTTCATTTATTCTTGGGCTGGTGATAATAACCCTGGTGAGCATGATCCCCTACCTCGGTTTCCTAATCCGGCTGGTGGTCCTTTTTGTGGGCACTGGAATACTGGTAATTCTTCTCTACAAATTATTGAAGGGTTCAGGAACCATTTTGGAGGCAGAATGAGTTCTTTTTTTCTTTTAATTGCATTGCTCTGGTTTAAGAGTGATATCGTTGACATTTGGCATTTTGAATCCTGCACCCATAAGGTTGCAGGTGATTTTTCGTTGAAAGCGGGCGATACACTCTGGGAAGATGTTTCAATCAGTGGTGGGAATGCCTTCATCGAAGGGGTGATTAAGGGTGACCTTGTTGTGATGGGCGGTTCAGTGACTTTACAGGGTAAGATTGATGGTGATGTAGTAGTATTGGGTGGTGCTCTGGAAAACTATGGCACGATAACCGGCGATGGGGCAGTGGCGGGTGGTTCGGTTAAGAATTGTGGTCGGATTGAAGGTGATATTGCGGTCGCCGGTGGAACTGTGGAATTAGATTCTGGCTCGGTGATCGAAGGTGATATTGCTGTGATCGGAGGGAGTGTTGAACGTTCTGACTACGCAATCGTTAAAGGGGAAATTAAGGCCTTAGATATAGGTAGACTTGATAAAGTAATGCCAAAACTCAGTAGATTATTGAAGGGACGCAAAGGGGTTAGAACATTCTATACAGGATTTCTGGTCGGATCTCTGGCAGCACTCGCGGTGTGTTATATCTTATCGCTCCTTTCTCTTTTAATCTTTCCGCGGGCGATCGAAAGAATTGGGATGCGCATAAAAAAAGATATCTGGATCGGGATCGCTTTAGGTATTGGTGCAGAGATACTTTTCATACCACTCATTCTTCTTTTTGTCATCTCAATCATTGGTATTCCAATAATACCCGCCTTCTTAATCGCATTTTTCATGGCTTTTATCTTTGGATTAACCGCCTTTGCTCAAGTTATGGGCGAAAGGCTGGTCCAGGGATTAAACTGGCAGGTCTCAAATAAAATCGGTCTTTTCACGATTGGCTATCTGGCAACGGTATTAGTTTTACTGATTGGGATAATTTTAAAAAACACCGGTTTCGTAGGGATTCTTATCTGGCTACTTGGTATTACGATTTTCTATGTTGCTTCCACTATCGGTTTGGGTAGTGTCCTTTATGCCCTGATAAAAAGAAGGGAATGATTATTTGGTAAAGGAAAAACCCTTCTCCCTAAAAAGTTTTATACAGATATCCACGATTTTCTCGTCAAATTTAATCCCCCTTCCCTTGCTGATATCGGCGAGTGCCTGATCAAGACCAAGTGCCTCGCGATAGGGACGATGTGACATCATCGCCTCCACGATATCCGCAACACACAAAATCTTCGCCTCCAGCATTATTTTTTCACTGGTCAAACCATTGGGATATCCAGAGCCATCATTCTTTTCGTGGTGTTGTAGAACGATTTCAGGAATGGGCCAGGGAAAATCCACTGGTTTTAAGATTTCGTATCCCACCTGAGGGTGGGTTTTGATAATCTCAAATTCGGGTGGGGTAAGGGTGGTAGGCTTGGCAAGGATTTCAGCAGGAATATATATCTTGCCAACATCATGGAGCAAGGCAGCAATCCTTAGATAGTGAACCACTTCTGATGATAAATTCATCTCTTCCGCAATTGCACAGACCAACTCGGAAACTCTCTTCTGATGACCGGCAGTATAAGGATCGCGTTTTTCTACCGCCGATGCCAGAGCCGTGACCGCTCCTTCTAAGATTTTATTTAATTGGTCGTAACTCTTTCTCAATTTCTGGTGGGCTTCAAAGGTTTCGGTTATATCCCTGGCTACCCCGAGGATGCCTTCTGGTTTTAGTTCACTATCACGGATGAACCGCAATCGCGTTTCAAACCACAATTTAGTGCCATCCTTCCTTTTTACTTGTAGAATCAAAGACCGGAATCTTTCCAGATTTTTCTGCGGTAAGGATTCAAGTTCTATTTCTTCTTTCAGTACCTTCAATAACTCAGCATAGGACTCCGGAGTTAATAACTTTTCTATACCACCGTCCAATAACTCAGAGATTTCGTATCCCAGAATTTTAATTGAGGGGCTCACAAAGGTAAATTTTAAATCCATATCAAGCATGAAAATTATCTCGGTGATATTCTCGGTGATCAATCTTAAACGCTCTCGACTTTTCACTAAATTCTCTCGCATCTTTTCCTGTTCGGTTATATCACGGGCAATACCACATAAACCCCAGATATTGCCTTGCTCGTCGTGCAAGGGAACCCTGATGATCTGGAATTTTTTCTTTTTGTTACCTACGCCGATCTCGCAGATAGATTCAACAATTTCACCCTTTAAGGTTTTTCGATCATCTTCGATTAATTTTTCTCCTTTTTGGGGACCAAACAATTCAATATCATCCCGACCAATGATTTCAGAAATCGGTATGCCTAAGTTTTTTGTAAAGCATTCATTTACCATTAGGTATTGTGAATTCTTATTCTTAATAAAAATACAATCACGGGCGGATTCAAATACTGCGCGCAGAAGCTCTTCACTCTGTTTGAGTTTTTCTTGTGTATTTTTCCGCTCAGTAATATCACGCACTAATGCCAGTAGATATACACCATCAATAAGTTCAAATTTTTTGAGACTTACTTCGGTATAAAACAATGTGCCATTCTTTCTCTGGTGGAGCCATTCAAACATTATTGGCTCACCCTCAAGCGCTTTGTTCATCATCTCAATCGCCTTCTCTTTTGAATTTTTACCATCGGGTTGCTTTTCTGGAGAGAAATCATATGGATAAGCACCGATGATATCAGCCAGTTGACAGTCAAATATTTCTAAAGCCTTCTGGTTACATTCTATAAATTTGTAGTCCTTTAAAATCATTATTCCATCACCAGCGATTTCGAAAAGCGTTTGATACTTTGTGGAGATGCCGGTAAATTTATCTAAGAAATATTTTGAATACCGCTGCAGGACACCGATATCAAAAGATTGAGAGGGGATGCGTGATTTTAAAGGGTTCTTCTCTATCTCGGTCATTAACTTAATGAGGTTAGTCTTTAATGCTTCATGAGGTAAGGTATTGTTTAAAACACCATCCGCACCGAGATTTTCAAAATAATGGCGTTCATTTTCTTCAATTTCGCCTGGGATACATATTATGAATGGTATAGATTTGGTTTTTTCATTAGTTTTCACCTGTTGACAGAACTGTAAACCATCCAGGACAGGTTGAAGTAGGCCACTGATTATTAAGTCAAAACCATCCCCCTGGAGATTACATAAGGCGTCTACACAGTTGTTCGTTTCCACCACTTGATGCCCCATATCTTGCAGCACTTTTTTAAGCGTTTCTTTTACAGCGATGTTGTCCTCGACAAGTAAAATTTTCATAATAAAAAAGACCTCCTTTCGGGGCCATCATAAAAAATTTTTATAAGATAGTATATAGAAAATTTTGAAAAAATCAAGACCTAAAAGAAAAATTTCCACACTTTTAAATATCACCAAGAGCTTCTCCTTCATTACCTTTGTTCAAATTTTTGTTTTTTTACCTTTCCTGTATTTTAGCCTCGTAAAAAAATCCTACTTTCACCTTCTAATTGGCAATGTAGATTGAACCTTTTAAGGTTGCACTTATTACACCATTACCCGTAGGGAAAGTTTTTGGTTTTGCATTTTCTCCGTTTTTGCAGAACCCAGAATTCCCCTACGAGAGAATCAACAAAGTCCAGGTTGCGCTTTTATAAATTTTGTCCATAGGTTCAATTGGGCGAATTTTGATAAAAAATCCTGTAAATGGTAGGCACAGGCTTTAGCCTGCGGATAAATATATCTAAAATCTTAAGTCATTTCGCACCCTGAAGCGTGCGGCTACTACAAAAATTTGGATTGTGACACAAGCTCCATTTATGCTTGCATTTTCATTTTCGCGTTGGTCTTAACAAACCATCATACAAAAGTCAACACCCCGTGATATTGACTTTCACTGGGAGTTGAATAATATATGATAATGACTGGTATAAATCTAATCTGGTTTTTTGTCTTGGGAGTTCTTTTAAAAGCAAGTGACCCATTAGGCCGGAATATTTCAGGTGATGAACAAATCGGTATTGTCAACACCTTATTAAAAAACCCGATTGTGGTCCGGATCGTTGATGAACAGGGGGTGGGGATTCCAAATGTACCGGTTACATTCTCAATCCTTAAAGAACCGGTAAAGAATTTTATCACCCGTAATAAAGCATCTCTCCAGTCTGAAATTAGTTACACAGATAAAGATGGCTATGCAAAGACATTTCTTAAACTCGGGGCGAGTGCTGGTGATTACTACATTCTTGTGAAATACCGAGAAGAATCTCAGATTTTTCACTTTGTGGCAATGGAGAGGGATTGGTTCTGGGTCATGTTGGTTTCAATCATCGGAGGTCTGGCGTTATTTATCTTTGCCTTAAATTACGGAAGCAAAGGTCTGGTAAGAGGTTTCGGTGCTCGCACTCGCGATTGGCTCTTCAATCTTGCCAATAATCGCTTCGCTGCTGTTTTAAGCGGTTTTATTGCGGCACTTATTTTAGGTTCCTGCACTGCTACGGCTGCCCTTTTGACCAAATTCGCCTCTGCCGGAATTGTCCAACTATTCCCCGGGCTGGCGGTTTTATTAGGCGCAAATATCGGTTCCACCATTGCTATCCAACTCCTTGCTTTTAATATTTTAAACTATGCGTTATTAATTATTGCCTTGGGTGTCTTTTTGAGATTATTATTCCCCAATTTGCGTAATCTTGCCCAGTTTATTTTTGGAATTGGGCTATTGTTCCTTTCTCTTAAAATTATCTCTACCGGCATCAGCGATGTTAAATATCTGCCAGGATTTACAGCGTTTTTGGAATATCTCAAAAACAATCAGCTAATAGCAATTTTGGTCAGTACACTTATGGCTTTTGTCTTCCGTTCCAGCACTGCGGTCATTGGGCTGGTATTAATCCTGACCTTAGAATCAGGGATATCAAGCACTGCGGCCTTCAATCTCGTGTTGGGTGCCAATTTGGGGGCAACGATATTTCCAATTCTTATCGCGGATTCAGCTACAGCCCGCCGGCTTTCTATCGGCAATTTTTTGTTTAAAATGACCGGCGTGATATTGTTGGGAATAATCATCAATTTAATAAAACCACCGTCAGAAATTGGACCCCGGGAAGTTGCCCATTTTCATACTCTATTTAACCTTTTCATTATGTTAATATTTCTACCGCTTCTTAACCCCTACAGTGAATTTCTGAAATTGTTGATTGGTGAGACAAAACAGGAATTTCTCAGAATTAAACGGCTTGACCCATCATTTTTGGATACTCCAGCAATTGGTTTGGGCCAGGCAGCTAAAGAGATTATAGATATGGGGTATAAAACAATTAAAATGCTTGAAGATGCGATGACTGTTTTTGAAAAAAAAGACATCGTCTTGCGTAAGAATATCATCCAGGCAGACGATGAGATTGACCAGGTAGAGGAACGTGTTACACCTTATCTTTCCCGACTCAATCCAGAAGAAATGGACCAGGAACTCAAAAGTATGCAAATCAGTTTTTTGACTATCACTGCGGAACTGGAGCATATCGGCGATATCATTTCAAAAAACTTGATGAATTACGCCAAAAAACAAATAGATGGGGGGATGGAATTTTCGCCTGAAGGACTCTCACAACTTAAGGAATTTCACCAGTATGTGCTTACCACCCTGCGGATGGCGATCTCCAGCTTGACGACCCGGGAAGCAAAACTTGCTGAAGAAGTTGTCAAACGGCGGGAAACCGGTTTAAAACTGGCGAAGGAACTGGAGATAAAACATATTGAAAGACTGCATCGTGGTTTAAAAGAGAGCCTGGAAACTTCCACCATCCATCTTGATATTCTGAGCGATTTGGAGCGGATTAATTTTCATGCTACCGAAATCGGCAATGCAGTACTAAATCTGATATGAACACCCGAAACTTTCTTTTCGTAAGCATTGCGTTATTTTTTCTTTTAGGTGCTTTTTTGATTTTCGGAATTATCAATAACCAGCATACTCTTTTCGCTCTTTTTCAGGAAGAGGCTCGTTCTTTCTTGAGTTTAATTGCGCTTGCCCAGGAAAATTCAATTTTTGCCGAAGGGGAACTTGAAAATAAGGTTACGGAGAATTTGCTTAACATTATTTACTATATCAACGAAACCGGTCTGAATAAAGAAAACATTGACCGCCTCCGGCGTAATTTTAATCTTAGCTCGTTACTCATTTATGAGCCTGCACGAAAAAAAATCATTCTAACCTCGGGCATGCCCCACGAGATTGATTATCAAAAATTTCAAGAGAATGAAAAAGTTACTTATCATTATTTTTCTGTTTTAGGTGAGCACTATATCCGTCTCATCTATCGCGGTGAGCGGTTTATTTATCAAATTGAATTATCCGCGGAAGAAGTCAAAAAATTCAGTCAGAGTTACGGTATCGGAAAAATTCTTACTGAACTGGCAGTAAATCCTGCAATAAGTTATATTGCGCTCCAGGATTTAAAAGGGATTATATTTGCCACCCCTGGGGTCAAGGCCTTACCACGAATTGAGAACGATGCCGTTCTTTTAAAGACATATCAGACCGGTGAAGAAGTCACGCGAATAATAAAATACAACAATAAAAAGATTTTAGAAATTGTCCGCCCCTTTACCGTAGAAAAGGAAACTGTAGGGTTATTCCGGATTGGGATGAATCTTGATAGATATCACCAATATGTTAAGGATACCTATATCCAGTTGGGGATTATTTTTTTAATATTACTGGCGGGCGGTATCGCCCTTTTTACGGTGTTTATCCGACAGCAAAGTTATCAAATTCGTGAGCAGTTCTTTACCCAACTCCTTGGTTCCATTGCCGAAGGCATTTTGCTCACTGACGAAAAAGGAAAAATAAAAGGTGTCAATAGAATGTTCACTAAAATAACCGGTATACCAGAAACAGATTTATTAAATCAACAATATGAAAAAATATTTTTGCAGGATGAATTTTCTGTTAAACTGGTGCGGGAAACGGGTAAGTTTGTTGAGGAAGAGAAAGAGATTTATCAAAAGGTAATAAAATATGCCACCTATCCATTATATCTTTCCGGGCAGATATTTACCGGCACGATATCTATTGTGAATGATCTTACCCATATGCGCGCAATAGAAAAGGAACAGCAGGAGAAAGAACGGTTAAGTTTACTGGGCAATCTGGTGGCAAATTTTGCCCATGAGATAAGAAATCCCCTCAATGGTTTAGCAATTGCTGCCCAGCGCCTCCAGATAGAATTTCCGTCTTCTGATGCAACATACAACCAGCTCCTTACTGCGTTAATAAGAGAAATTGATGCTCTCAACCGGGTAGTCAGCGACTTTCTTTCGCTGGCGCGTCCGCAAATAAAGATAAAACAGGATTTTGATTTGAGTCAACTGGTCAAAGAGCTCAGTTGCTTTATAAAGGAGCAGGCTAAAGCAAAGGGTGTAAAATACAGTGAAATAATTGATGAGAATATAATTTTAAAAGGAAATCCAGAAGAACTCCGGCGTGCAATTATAAATTTGCTCTTAAACGCTCTTGAAGCAGTTACTTCTGGTTCGATTTTGGAACCCGAAATCCGTATTGAATTAAGAAAGGGCAGAAAAAATATTAAGATTCGGATAATGGATAATGGCCCGGGGATTCCACCTCCGTTATTAAAAAAGATATTTGAACCCTATTTCACTACCAAAAAAGGAGGAACAGGCTTGGGTTTGTATATCGCCCAAAAAATTATTCACGACCATAACGGAGCGATAAATGTGCAAAACAAAAAAGGAGGGGGCACAGTTTTTACCATTCTCTTGCCCTTTTCAGAAATAAAAAATTAGATTCAAATTAGCACATCAATCCGCCTTAAGACAATAATCTTTGTTAACTTGAGGGTTTTCAGCCAAGGTTTGAAATTTAAAAATGATACTTTCCTCGGCGGAGGAAAACCGTAATTTCAACACTTTGATGAAAACGGGTTCCTCAATTATGGATTGACAATGGCAATTAAATCAGTATAATTACTCGAATGAAACATAAATTTCTCCCATTACAGACGAAATTGATTTTTAGTTTTTCAACAGTAATAGTTATTGGCATATTTCTCTCTACTTTTACTGGGATTCAACTAATTGGAAATACAATCGTTGCTCAAGGACAAGAAAAGGTCAAACTTGATCTGAATACCGCCCGAGAAGTTCTGGAAGAGGAAGGCAGGACTATAAAGAATATCATCCGGCTAACGGCTGGCCGATATTTTGTGAAAGATGCACTGGTCAAAAAAAATCGGTTTTTCTTATTAAAGGAGTTGAGGAAGGTTAAAGAAGATGAAAATCTTGATATATTGAACATCACCGATCACAATGGACGAGTCATCATCCGGGCGGAAAATCCTGGATATTATGACGATTATCCCGAAAATGAGATATTAAAAATGGTTTTGGAAAAAAAGGAAAGTATTTATGGAGTAATGATTATATCGGAAGAGGAGTTGAAAAAAGAAAGTGAAAAACTGTCCCAACGTGCAAAAATCAAAATTCTCCCAACCCCCAAGGCCAAACCTCGCCCTGACACCCTCGAGACGGCTGGTTTGATAATCATTGCGGGAGCACCAGTTTTTGATGATAACAATAATCTAATCGGAGTGGTGTATGGCGGTAGATTATTAAATAGAAATTTTGAGATAGTTGATAAAATCAAGGACATTGTTTACAAAGACGAACGCTTCCGGGGCAAGGAGATTGGAACTGCCACCATATTTTTGAAAGACTTAAGAATAACTACCAATGTTCGTGATATCTCGGGAGAGAGGGCGATTGGAACCAGAGTTTCTGAGGAGGTATACAATCAGGTTCTCATCACTGGGAAACCTTGGATTGGCCGAGCATTTGTCGTAAATGATTGGTTTATAACTGCCTATGAACCAATCCGGGATATCAACGATAAAATTGTCGGGATTTTATATGTGGGGATGCTTGAGGCACCTTATGTTTATTTAAGAAACCGGGTGGTTTCAATCTTCATCCTTATTGCACTCTCCAGCATTGTCGCCTTGGCAATTATCTCTTTCTTCACGGTAAAGCGTATAACAAAACCAATAAATGAATTGTATCAGCTAACAAAAAGGGTATCAAAAGGAGACCTGGCAGCGCGGGCAAGGATTACCTCTGACGATGAGCTCGGTGAACTTATTTCATCTTTCAATCAAATGGTCGAATCTCTGCAGCAAGCCACCGAAGGGTATGTCAGTCTGACGCGAACCCTTGAACAAAAAGTGCAGGAAAAGACGAAAGAATTAGAGAAGGCAATGGAACAATTAGTCCAAAATGAAAAGTTATCCGCAATTGGTCGGCTTGCCGCCGGTATTGCCCATGAAATCAACAACCCTCTCACCGCGATTCTCATAAATAGTCATCTGATTAAAGAAAAGATGAAAGAAGATTCTAAATTAAGGGAAAAACTTGATATGATTATTGACGAAACCCAGCGGTGTGCAAAGATTGTTAGTGGGTTGTTAGAGTTCTCACGTCAGACCCCACCTGAGATGAAACTAATTTCAATAAATGAAATTATTAATAAGACCTTAATTCTTTTTGAAAGCGTTTTCCTTGCTAATAATATAAAAGTGGAAATCGATCTCGATAAAAATCTCCCCCCAATTATGGCGGATGAGAGTAAAATCAAACAGGTATTGACGAATATCTTATTAAATTCAATCGATGCAATGCCTAACGGAGGAAATCTAAAAATTTGCTCTCAGTCGTCGGGTGATGATAGATTTGTTGAAATAGTTATTACAGATTCAGGTATTGGTATCCCAAGAGAAAATTTAGACCGGATATTTGATCCATTCTTCACCACTAAAAAATCCAAAGGAACAGGACTGGGGCTTTCGATAAGTTACGGTATTATCCAGCAACACAATGGTAGCATTGAAGTTCAAAGCGAAGTCAATAAAGGAACAACCGTTAAAATAAAATTACCAAAATTAGGAGATTGAAATGTCACGATGGGAAAAGTGATACAAATAAAAGGGAGGTATAAATGGAACAAAAAAAATTTAAAATTTTAGTGGTTGATGATGAGATAACGATTTGCAAAAGCATAGCGAGTGCCCTTGAAGATTTTGATTATATTGTTGATATCGCATTGAGCGGTGAGGAAGCTACAGTTAAACATAATACCAACCGTTATGACTTAATTGTTGCCGATTTGATGATGCCGGACATCACAGGGCTTGAACTCTTAAAAAGGGTTAAAGCCATAACACCCGATGTTCAATTCATTCTCATTACCGGATTTCCTTCAATAAAAACTGCCGTAGAAGCGATTAAATTCGGGGCATTTGATTATATACCAAAGCCGTTCACTCCGGAAGAATTAAGAAGTCTGGTGCAACGAGCCCTTGAATCTTCTCTAAAAGATAAGATTGCATTGAAGCCCATTCCATCCGGCTATTATTGTATCGTGGATAATTCGTGGGCTAAAATTGAAGATGATGGTAATGTTAAAATCGGTGCACATGAAAAACTGGTCAAAAGCATTAAAGAAATTGCAATGCTGGAGTTACCCGGCCTTGGGGAAATGAGATATCAGGGAGAGGCCTGCGTCCGGATAAATACAAGTACAAAACAGGTTTACCGAGTATGGACTCCGGTATCGGGAAAGGTGATAAGAGTTAACCAAGATTTACACAGAAACTATAGCGAATTGATAACCGATCCATATGGTAGGGGCTGGTTAATAGTTATCCAGCCAACGAACTTAGAAGCCGATTTGAAAAATCTAACCAAATATTAAATTGGGTTCATTAAATTCGGAAAGAATACCGAATGATATTCAGATTTTACTAAAACATTATGACTGTTATGATTTTTATTTTCTTGATAAAAATGGAAATTGGCAAAAAAATCCCCGGACGCTCAGGGAGATAATTTCATGCGAGGTCTGGTTTCGGATTTGGGAATTATTGAATATTGCTAGAGACGAAGAGCAGGTTCTTAATCTTTTTAACACTATAACCAGCAATGATGACTATCCCAATTTAATATTAAAATTCAAAAATGTTTTAGGATTTACAGAGTTTGCAGATACACTCGCAACCTTTGAGCTTCTCTACGATTTGATTGAATATGACTGCTATGTTAATAATGTAAATCAGTACATTCCACCATGGGACTATAAAACAAAACAAAGACAACAGGAATATCTTTATAGAAAGAATAAATTTGAGGAAAAATTAAGAAATCTCTTGCAAGACGATTCATTATATAAAAGTTTTTGCCAGGTCCATAGGGTATTAAAAGAAAATAAATTTTTTAATTTCATTTCCACCATTATAAACGAAGAAATTAAATTTTACGACCAGCAGATTTCATTTAGAGAAAAGCTTGAAAAGAAAAGGGAAATAAGCGAGGTTTATGAATTATTGAGTTTCCCCAGTGAATTTGATATTGGCTATTCGCAAGTTCAAGGAAAATCATTTGTTCGACCACTTATAAAAATTCTAAAAGAATCTATTAATTTGGATTTGCCCGGGCTGCAATTTGAAATCGTGGCAGTGCTAGGAGCTCTAAAAGACCCTCGCTGTGCGGTGACGCTGATGGATCTTTTAAAAAATACCAAACCAGAAAATACAAATCTCTGCTCAAACATCATTTATGCCTTAGGCAATGTGCGCTACTACCCGATGGTTGAATTTTTAAGTAGAATTCTCCGATTACCCGATTATCTGATAGTCTCACCTGGATATCAACAGCCGGTTTTTGAGATAAAAACGGAAGCACTGTGGGCCATTGGGAAACTCGGTATTTTAGGAAGAAAACTTCTTCCGGAAATGACCAAATACCGGGTCCACCGCGAAAAATCAATTAAAATTGCCCTCGCCTGGGCGATAGGGATGATTGGTGCCGAAGAAAGGAATAAAGAAGAAGCCGTTGATCTATCCATTGTCACGACCTTATTGGAATTGCTGAATGAAAATGATAAAATTATCTTTGAGGAAGTTCTATACAGTCTCAAAAAAATAGGCTTTTACGAAATAATTGAAAATGTAAATTTTACTAATATCCCCGCAACTCCAATCTTATCCCTCAAGCCAAGCAGTGTGGGTCTTTATGAACTTTCTGAAACCATCTATCATCTGATGAGTCTCAAAAAACCCGTCGTTATCGCTGTCACTGGCGATTCGGGAACCGGCAAAACCTACTTTTGTGAGGCCCTAAAGAATGGTTTTGGTAATATATCAAAAAATGACATTCTTTATCTGATGCGTGACAATCCGGCTCATCGCACAATGTTCAGCAAAATGATCGGAGAAGAATTTGTCAAAGAATTCATGCCCCCTCAATATTACACTCTTGAGATGATGGGGGAAAAAAGACTTTCACCAGCGGAAGCTTTTTCTAATTTTATAAAACAGCATGCTCATAAAAAATTAATTATCCTTGATGGTTGGCTGGATGAGTTTTATTTTTATCAGGTTCTGAAGACATTTTATCAAAACAATTATCTTGATTGTATTGTAAATTTTCGCACAAATTATTCCACAAGGAGAATCAACCTTGAGACCCGAGAGGGAATTTTAGAGCGGGTTAGGGATTGTTTAAGTTTCACCGAAAAACCGCCCATTGAGGAAACCGAATTTTATCGTAATGGGGATGTTTTTGTTTATAACCTTGATAATTCCGTAGGTTCGCGTTTGAACAATGAAGAGATAAAAGAGGTCTTTGGCAGAAAAAAAGTCCGCGCCTGGGCTGATTACATTCGCATTGGAGAATTCACCAAATCGTTGACAAAAGTTCTTCCTACCGAAGAATCGTTAAAAAGTAAAAGCGAAAATTTTCTGACCCTTTTTGGCAACAAAATATCAATTGAAGAAAAACCGATTAAAATAGAAACCACACATTTTTCAAGGATTAATAATGAAAATCCCCAATTGCTGCCTCACCTCCTTCAGACCATAAAGTTGGATAAGACTAAGCCACAGCAGATAGCTTATTATAGTCCAGGGATAATTGCGTATTCTGATAGAAATGAAACTTTAGGCCTGCTAATGGGGATAAACAATCAGAATTACTTTATTGAGGTCAAAGAAAAAATCATTTCCAATTTTTGCATCCATAATGAGCTCATTTGCTGGATAAACCAAAAAAATACGGTCAATGCCATGGATTTCAAGAAGAATAGATTGATCAATTTTGAAACTTTGGCGCAGCCTTCACTAATTGTTTCTGACCGTAACAATCTCATTGCTACCGGTGAAAGGGATGGAAGAATAATCATATGGGATATAAATTCCGGGATAACACAAATCCTGACTGGCCACAAGGAGGCAATTTGCGGGATAGTAATCAAGAAAAAAAGATTTATCATTTCAAACAGTGCCGATGGAGAATTGAGGATATGGGACCTTAGCGAGGGCATCGTGAAGATGTACAATGATTTTCGATTTGCTACCAACAAGTTAGGGATTTATCCATATTCCAATGACATTATTTTATTGACCGGAAATAATATTTACATTTTAAATCCTGAAACGGATAGCTTGAAGACTTTCACAATAAATGAGATGAGTGAAGCGACTGCATTTTTCCCCTATTATGATGGGAGGATATTTGTGGGATTTCGGAATGGTGATAAAAGTGTGCTAGTGGTACTTGAACCCTGGAAAGAAATGAACACTTATGCCATAATCGGGTTCCAAGACGGAAAGATAACCGGTATTTTAACCATGGGTCCGAGAATTATTACTACCAGTGAGAATATTTTATATATCTGGGGTAGTGAATTATATGTGCGTAATGAATTGGAAAAATTGAGGATTTTGAAAGAATCAAAAAAAAGATTCTATTACCATAGTATGATTTTCTAATTGAGTTCATTTTTGAAATTAGCGAAAGCATAGGCCGCAGATAAAAAATAGCTTTCATTACAGTAAGACTATTTCCTGATTTAAATCGCTATATTGACTTTGGAAAATTTTTATATAAAATCTACCAAAGAGGAGTGCTATGATTGAGAAAAAGCAGGCAAAGAAAATCATTGATTATGTTTTAAAAGAATCAAAAGCCGATCAGACCGAAATTGTGATATTTGATTTTGATTCGGCGTTAACCCGGTATGCAAACAATTATATTCACCAGAATGTTCAGGAAGCAAATACGGGAGTCCATATCCGTGTCGCTTTGGGCAAAAAGATTGGTTCTTCATACACAAATTCGATCGATTTCCAGCGTATTAAGGAGACGCTACACTGGGCCGAAACCATTGCCCGTTTCCAGGTGGATAACCCATATTTTGATTCCTTACCTGCAATTAAACCCACTGCCTATAAACGTTTGATCCATTTTGATAAAAAGACTGCCCAGATGTCGCCGGATAAAAGAGCAGAGATTGTAAAGATGATCATCAGCGTAGCTCGGGAGAATAATCTCACCTGTTATGGTTCAGTTTCCAATGGAACCACCACGATTGCTATTGGTAATTCCCAGGGGGTCTTCGCGTATGATCAGGGGAGCGATATTTTCTGTAATATTGTCATGGCTACAGAAAATTCTACCGGGTATGTCCAGGGGGGTGCCAAAAGCTTAATAGATATGGATTTTAAAAAAATGGCAAAACTTGCGGCTGAAAAGGCATTGAAATCCAGAAATCCGGTAGAACTCACCCCGGGAAAGTACACGACTATCTTTGAACCACTGGCAGTAAGTGACTTGATAAGTTATCTGGCTTACTATGCCTTCAATGGTAAAGCCTATGAAGAGAAACGTTCGTTTCTCTGTGGGAAACTGTCGACAAAAATCGTTGATGAGCGGATAACGATTGTTGATGACCCATTTTATCGAAAAGGGTTTATAACCCCCTTTGATTTTGAAGGTATTCCCAAAAGAAGACTCGTCTTGATTGAAAAAGGTGTAGCAAAGAACGTGGTTTATGATTCTTTGACCGCGGCAATGGCAAAGAAAAAGAGCACGGGCCATGCTCTGATGTATCCCAATCCTTTTGGTCCAGTTCCTCTCCACCTTGTGATGAGGGGGGGTGATAGTTCTCTAGGAGAGATGATTAAAACGACCAAAAAGGGGATTCTCATCACCCGACTCCATTATACCAATGTTATTGACCCTTATAAACTGGTTTTCACCGGCATGACCCGTGATGGCACATTTTTGATTGAAGATGGGCAAATCATCCATGGGATAAAAAATCTGCGGTTTACGGAAAATATTTTTGAGGCCCTGAATCGAGTTGAGGCGATATCCCGGAATACCTTCTTTATCGCGGATGAACCGGGTTACGGTGCACGGATGCCCCGTGGAATGGTGGTGCCGGCGTTAAAGATAAAAGATTTCACATTCACCAGCGCCACGGAATTTTGAAAATTCTGCCGAAATCCAAGAGATAGCGATTTGATCAGAGATTATGCAAAATTGCTCCGTCCCGAACAATGGGTGAAAAATATCTTTTTATTTGCCGGTGTGATCTTCAGCAGGGAGTTTTATGATTTAGAAAAGGTTCTCACCGCCGGCGCCGGCTTTGTAATTTTTTCTTTGTTAAGTAGTACCGGTTATATCATCAATGATCTTTTGGATTACCGGTATGACCGGGAGATACCAACCAAGAAAGGCCGTCCTATCGCCTCAGGAAAAATAAAGATTATCCCCGCGCTAATCTGCGCCGCTGTCATCGGTACCGTTGCACTCTATCTCGCCCACCAGATTACTCAAAAATTTTTTGGGGTTGCCTTATGCTACATAGGTTTGAGCATCGGTTACTCTTTAGTATTTAAATCTTTGGTGATTCTTGATGTATTGGTGGTAGCGATTGGATATGTTTTGAGATCTATAGCCGGTGCTGTAATCATCAATGTTGAAATATCTTCTTGGTTAATCCTCTGCACTTTTTTGATTGCACTCTTCATCATTTTGGCTAAGAGAAAATCAGAAATGTTACTGCTGGGTGTTGAAGCCAACCGCCACCGGCGCGTTTTATTTCATTACTCCGTAGATATGTTGAACCACATGATCAATATTACCATCTCCGCTTGTATTGTATCATATTGTATTTACACGCTTGCACCTGAGACAGTGCATAAATTTAACACCCGTAATTTGATTATTACCATCCCCTTTGTTATC
The DNA here is from genome assembly GCA_039802205.1 of candidate division WOR-3 bacterium. Lineage (NCBI taxonomy): Bacteria > Pseudomonadati > Caldifarciminota > Caldifarciminota bacterium. The sequence continues at coordinate 70,059 of JBDRWD010000002.1, read as the reverse complement.
TATGGCATGTTTCGCTATCTTTATATCATTGAGAAAAAAACTGGCGCCGATATCCCCAATCAGGCATTGTTAAATGACCCCCCACTGATTATCAATTTTCTTCTCTGGATTGGAACCTGCATTTTAATTTTGTCTTTCTAAACATTTCTTGAAAATCTTTGTCTAAAGGATGTATGAGATTTGATAGATTTACACAAAAAGCCCAAGAAGCGATTGCCCTCGCCCAGGAGATCCTTGATGAGTATAATCATCAGGAACTGGATGTTGAGCATATTTTTTTGGCGCTTTTAAGACAAGAAGATGGACTGGTTCCAAAGATCTTGCGAAAGATGGATATCATGCCGGATGTGATTCAGCGTCGCCTCGAATCCATACTGGATTTCAGACCGAAAGTGTATGGCGCTGCCACTGCCCAGATCTATATTACCCCCCGGACAAAGAAATTGATCTCCTTGGCACAGGCCGAAGCCCAGCGGATGAAGGATGAGTATGTGGGAACCGAGCATTTATTTTTAGCTATCGCCGAAGAGACCGAAGGGGAGACTGTTAAGATATTGCGCGAATTCGCGATCACCAAGGAGAAGATCTATCAGGCATTACAGATTATCCGTGGTTCCCAACGAGTTACTGACCAGGATGCGGAGAGTAAATACATGGCACTCGAGCGCTACGCCCGGGATATCACCGCCCTGGCAAAGCAAGGGAAATTAGACCCAGTTATTGGCCGTGATAATGAGATAAAAAGAGTGATACAAATTTTATCCCGAAGAACCAAAAATAACCCGGTGCTCATCGGCGAAGCTGGTGTGGGCAAAACTGCGATTGTGGAAGGACTCGCCCAGCGTATTGTGGAGAAGAATGTTCCAGAGATATTAAAAGATAAAAGAATCCTGGCGCTGGATATGGGGGCACTCGTTGCCGGGTCTAAATTCCGGGGCGAATTTGAAGAGCGGTTAAAAGCGGTAATGGACGAGATAAGAAAAGGTAAAGGTGAGATAATTTTATTCATTGATGAATTACACACGATCGTTGGAGCCGGGGCTGCGGAGGGAGCGATAGATGCCTCCAACATGCTCAAGCCCGCATTGGCAAGGGGTGAATTACAGTGCATTGGTGCCACGACTTTGAACGAATATCGCAAACATATTGAAAAGGATGCAGCATTGGAGAGACGTTTTGCCCCGGTTTATGTCGGCGAGCCATCAATTGAGGATAGTATCAAAATACTCCAGGGACTGAAGAGCCGTTATGAATCCCATCACGGTGTGATCATTGACGATTCGGCAATAAATGCCGCCGTGAAACTTTCCCATCGCTATCTCACCGAACGACATCTTCCGGATAAGGCGATTGACCTGATTGATGAGGCCTGTGCTCGAGCCCGGATTGAGATATATTCAATGCCTGAGGAATTAAAGGAGATGGAAAAGCGTTTGGAGCAACTGACTGAAGAGGGGAAAAGGGCGGTAGAAATGCGCAATTACGAACTGGCCGCAAAACTCCGCGATGAAACCGAGACACTCCAAAAAGAATACCGGAAAAAGAAAAATGAATGGATGAAACAAAGAGGGATTGATGACCGCGTGACTGAAGAGGATATTGCCGAAATCATTTCTTCCTGGACCGGAATTCCAGTCTCCCGAATGTTGGAATCAGAGATGGATAAGTTGTTAAAAATGGAAGAACGTATTCATGAACGACTGGTGGACCAGGAAGATGCAGTGGTGGCAGTGAGTGATGCAATCCGGCGTTCCCGGGCTGGTTTGAAAGATCCTAAACGGCCGATCGGTTCATTCATATTCTTAGGACCTACCGGCGTAGGTAAAACTGAACTCGCAAAAGCCCTTGCCGAATTTCTTTTTGATACTGAAGATGCCATGGTGAGGATTGACATGACCGAATATCAGGAAAAACATACTGTTTCCCGATTGATTGGTGCCCCACCTGGCTATGTGGGTTATGAAGAAGGTGGACAATTGACCGAAGCGGTAAGACGCCGACCATATCGGGTGATATTATTTGATGAATTTGAGAAAGCCCATCCAGATGTCTTTAATGTTTTACTTCAGTTATTGGATGATGGCCGTTTAACGGATGGGCAGGGGCGGACCGTGGATTTTAAAAATACAATTGTGATCATGACCTCTAATTTAGGGAGTGAGATAATTACTGAAAATTTGAAGAATGGTAAATTTGATTATGAACAAACCAAGAGAGAAGTCTATCGGGTTTTAGAGCGGAGTGTCAAGCCTGAATTTTTGAACCGGATCGATGAAGTGATTGTTTTTAAACCATTGGGTTTTGAGGAGATAAAAGGGATTGTGGAGCGGGAGTTGAAAAAGGTTGGTAAGAATGTTGCCGAGTTTGGCTATAATATTGAATTCACAGAGAAGGTTAAAGATTTTCTCGCCCATGAAGGATTTGACCCGGTATATGGTGCAAGACCCTTGCGTCGGGCGATTCAACGATTGATTGAAAACCCACTTTCAAAAAAGATAATCGCCGGCGAATTTGCCAAAAACAGTACGATCAAAGTAGATATGGAGAGGGGAGAGGTTGTTTTTAAGAAATAAGCGGTTCCTATTTAATCTTCGGGTAACCGACCGGAACGATATAAAGCGGTTCTTCGTCTTTTAGTTTTAGTATTTTTTTGACGCGTCCATCATCAAAGGCACCTACTGGAACCGAACCCAAACCTAGGGCCACGGCTTCTAAATGGATATTCTGGGCACAGTGACCTACCTCGTTGTTGATATAACGGTATGCCCTTTCCCCATACCGGCTGGCAGTACGCTGGTAGACCGCGGTGATGATTATCACCAAGCCCGCATCGGCAATGAACATCTGGTTCCAGGCGGCATGGGCGAGTTCTTTTCTTAAATCTTCAGCGCTTTCTCTCTTCAACTTATGGCCTTGAGGAATATACCGGAACAATCCATCTTTTTTAGCCACAAAAATTTCTAAAGGATAGGTAGCGCCAGCACTCGGCGCAGCCCGTAGTTCCTTTATGGAATCGGTCACCCCCTGGGCAGCCCATAACAAATTAGAGATCTGCTGGAGATTGAGTTCTTTATCTTCAAAGTTTCTTATTGAGCGTCTTTTTTTAATACACTCCTCCAGCCCGACATTGGTAAACTGGGGTGCAGGGAGTTCAATCATCTCAACCCCCTTGGTTATTAGATTTAAAAGGATCATACTAAAGAAAATCATATTAACCTCCATCAGCCGTAGATTTTATGCAAAATCCGGGCAGTATTACAGTGGATTTCGACTGTATCCTCGAGTTCTTGGGCATAGCCCCCACCCAACACAACAATCATGGGTAAATTATTTTTGTAGGCATAGTTTATAACGAGTTCATCTCTTTTTATCAACCCTTCAATCGTGAGTCTTAGATTGCCTAACTGGTCATAGAGATAAGGATCAGCACCCGCAAGATAGATGACAAACTCAGGTTTAAATTCATTAAATATTTTTTCCAGCGCCCATTGCAGTTTCTCAAGATATTCCTCATCGCCGACATTGAAATCCAGCCCAATATCCAAATCTGATTTTTCTTTTACGGGATAGAGGTGCTCTTGGTGAATTGAGAATGTGAAAACTCGGTTTTCATTTTGAAAATATTTTGCAGTACCATTACCCTGGTGTAGATCGCAGTCGATCACGGTTATTTTATTCACACCTTCCTCAAGCAGTTTCACAGCGGCAAACGCTACATCATTGAGATAACAAAAACCTTCAGCATGATCAGCAAAGGCATGGTGTAATCCACCTCCAATATGATAACAGGCACCGCTCTTTAGAGCAAGTTTGCCGGCAAGGTAGGACCCACCACAGCCCAATATCTGCCATTTGATTATTTCTGGTTCTACAGGTAGTTCCGAACGCCAGGTCCGGAAAGTAACACGGCTGTTTAAAAGATCGTCAAGGTAATCTGGGGTAAGGATTTTTTTTAAATCCTCAAGTGCAGGCATCTCAGGATGGTAAAGATTGGAATCAGTGATAAACCCTTCTTGTTTTAAGGTCTCATAAATCAGCCGATATTTTTCGGTAGGGAAGATATGCCCTTTCAGATCTACGCAGTAATTTGGAGAATAAACAAACTTCATAATTAAACCTTCACTCCTTCCAATGATAATAATTTTCTTTTTAAGCCTACCCGACCTCCAAATCCTCCGAGTGAACCATCAGATTTTATCACCCGATGGCAGGGAATGATTAAAGGGAAGGGATTGTGCGCGAGTGCCTGGCCCACTGCCCGGGCACCTCTGAGAATGCCTAATTTGCGCGCAATAGAACCATAGGTTTCCACCTGACCGCGGGGTATGCGGTAAGTCAATAATAATACCTTTTTCTGAAAATCTTTTAAAATTGTCAGATCTAGTAACTGGAGGGAAAATTGGATCTGTTTTCCCGCGGTGAACTGTTTTATTTGGTTGGCTACTTTCTTTATTATTCCATTCACCTTGGGTTGGATCTTGGGGTATCGCTCTTTTATTGTGCGAAGGGTAAATGGCGGTAGCAGAATGGAGTAAATCTTTGAATTACAATTCTGAACCTGCCAGACTATCAAGATCTTGCCAATTTTTGTCTTTATTGCATAGTAAAATAACTTTCTTTTTGCCATTAGTTAATTATATCTAAAAAATAAACCAAGGCAAGGCATTTGGTATCCATCCTGAAACAATTTTTATCATATTGGGCAATTTAAAGAATTAGATTTAATATCCCTCCTACGGTAAATGCAGTGAAAAGCATTATCCCCGCAGCCTTTAAGGTGTCGATGATTCCCAATTCTTTTATAAAGACTGAAAAAGTGGCAACACAGGGAAAATACATTGCTAATACTGTGCTGGCGATGATCAATTGTTTTAAAGAGAGATTCAAGGGAACGAGCATGCCAACCGCAATGTCCTTCCTTAGAAATCCGATGAGGAGGGCGATGGTGGCTTCCGTGGGTAAGGAAAGAAGATTAACTACCACGGGATCAAGGAGCTGGGCAAGAAATCGGAAAATTCCAAATGTGTAAAAGATATTGGCAATCAACACGCCCAGCAAGACAAATGGTGTCGCTTCCAGAATAAACCACTTGACCCGCATCAAAACTTTCTTGATCATCGCCGGAAAATATGGTATGCGATAGGCTGGAATTTCGGTAAAGATTTCCGGACTTTCGCCCTTAAAGAAGAACTTTAATAAGATACCCCCAAGGCAAAATATTAGAAATAAAGTAGCAAAGACCGGAAACAAACCTTTAGCTCCGTATTTTCCTACCAGTCCGAATATCATGGCATTCATTGCCATGCAGGGTATACATATCGCCATGAGTGTGGCAGCGATAAATCTTTCTTTTTTCGTCTCAAGAATTCTTGTACTCAACATGCCGGGAACATTACAGCCTAAGCCAAGGAGCATCGGAATTATTGCCATGCCATGGAGTCCGAAAAAGTGCAGAAATTTATCCACCAGGACCGCCAGGCGGGGAAGATAGCCGGAGTCTTCAAGGAAACTGAGGATAAAATAGAAGGCAAAGACATAGGGAAGTACCTGGGCGAATTCAACATAAAGACCGGTTGTCAATATTCCGAATGAGATACCAAAATCAATATCTCCGTTTATCAATTCGCCAATCAGGATATTGTGAATTATTCCCGTTCCTCCAAAAAGGCAGGAAAAAGAAAGCATCAGGGGTTTCCAAAGATTTATGAAAATGGGATCGAATAGAAAATTTATCAACCCTTCACCGATTAATCTTATCAACTGGAAGAGAATGAATAGAAGCACTATGGCAACAGGAATTCCTGACCACGGATTGATCGTCAAGTCGCCAATTCTCTCTAAAAAAGTATGATGGCGGTGTTTGATGACCTGGACCTGGGCAATTATCTGACCGACGATCTTCCAGCGTTCCTCATCTTTAAAATTGTAAGCCCCTTTTTTTGCCTGGTCGAGTTTATTCACAAGTTCTTTAACCCCTTCGCCGGTTACAGCAACAGTGGGTACGATTGGTACACCTAAAATTTCTTCGAGTTTTTTTACATCAATTTCGATACCCGTATGTTTTGCTTCGTCCCAGAGATTCAAGGCAATGAGCATAGGAATATTCTTTTTTAAAAGTTGAAGGGTCAAATTTAAATTCCGTTCAAGATTGGTCGCATCCACGACATTTACCACAATACTTTCGCCTTCTTCAATTGCCTTATTCAACATCTGGACTGCTACTTCCTCCGCTGGGGTTGTTGGTTCCAGACTGTATGTGCCCGGTACATCAATTACTTCAATCCGTTTGTCTCCATGTCCGGTGCAACCCCGACAATAGTCCACAGTCGTGCCCGGATAATTAGAGGCGATGACATCAACCCCGGTTAAACGGGAAAATATTACACTTTTACCCACATTGGGGTTACCGACGAGGAGGATCTTTTTTATCTTATAGGTTATCTCTACCAGCACCTTCTGTGCCATCCCGTAGCCGAGCGCTAACTGACTCTGACCGACTTTTATGACAATCGGCCCATGCATGAATTGTTCACTTATTTTGGTCACTTCGGCGCCGGGAATAATACCCAGCGATTCCAGACGTTTGGCGATGCCGCGGCCGCCTACGATCTCTACGATCTTCCCTTTCTCCCCTGATCTCATTAAGGTTAGATTGACCAGTGCCATTTATCTTTTCTCCTTCTTTTTACATTTTGGACACATTCCGTAAATTTCCAGTTTATGCTCATAAATGAGAAATCGGTAGCGGCGGGCGATCTGCCTCTGGAGATCTTCAATTTTTTGATTGCAGAATTCAATTATGCGTCCACAACTTGTGCAGATGAAATGGTCATGGTGCTCTTTGTGGTGTATTGGTTCATAGCGTGTAATGCCCTTTTCAAATTGGCGGGCTGTTGCTAAACCGCATAACACGAGCAATTTCAAGGTTCGGTAAATTGTGGAATAACCAACATTCGGCATTTTATTTTTCACCTGTTGATAGAGCTCTTCGGCACTTAAATGTTTGTCCTGCATTAAGAAATAATCCATGATGAATTTTCGTTTTCGGGAAGATTTAAGTTTGTAACGCCGTGCATAATCATAAAACAATTGGTACTCATAAGTTTTTTTGATTTTGAAATTCATTTTCATTTTTTTATTATAATCCAAAAGACAAAATTGTCAAGACATTTTTATTTTTTATCAATAAAGAGATCCGGTTGAGTCAATTTTGTCTTTTTCAGTTTACGGATGCTGAATACTTCGCCTTCTTCAAATTTGGCAAGTACTTCTCTGGCACGGTCAATAACGGATTTGGGCAGCCCGGCCAGCCGCGCAACCTGAATCCCGTAGGATTGGTCGGACGGACCTGGATTTAATTTACGCAGGAAGATTATTTCATCACCCCATTCTTTGACCAGAAAGTTGTAATTCTTAACTCCGGGGAGAAAATCTTCAATTTTGGTTAATTCGTGAAAATGTGTGGCAAACAGGGAGCGGGGTTTTTTGTTGTTATGTAATTCTTCAACGACTGCCCAGGCAAGGGCAAGGCCATCATAAGTAGAGGTTCCCCGGCCGACTTCGTCCAGGATGACCAGGCTCCGTTCTGAGACATTGTTTAATATATTAGCGGTTTCCATCATTTCGGCAAGAAAGGTGCTCACACCCCGGGCAATATCATCACTGGCACCGATGCGCGTGAAGATTTTATCCACGATACCAATTTGAGCTTCGCGGGCCGGCACAAAACTGCCGATTTGCGCCATGATTATAATCAGAGCTACCTGGCGTAGGTAGGTGGATTTACCTGCCATATTGGGTCCGGTGAGGATGAGAATTTGATTCCGGTTACGGTCCAGTTCGGTATCATTGGGCACAAATGAACCTTTTTCCATCAACCGTTCCAGGACCGGATGTCGACCTTCGGTGATAACGATTCTATCACCATTGTTTATCTCTGGACGGGTATAATTGTATAAAACCGCATTTTCGGCAAATGCCTGGAGCATATCTAATAGGGCAATTGCCTGGGTGCTGTGAAGAATTTTTTTACCTTCCTGTGCAATTTCATCCCGCAATTTAACAAAGATTTCGTATTCCAAGCTTTTTATTCTTTCTTCAGCATTGAGAATTTTTTCTTCAAATTCTTTTAATTCTGGGGTGTAAAATCTCTCGGCATTCACGAGAGTCTGTTTCCGAATATAATAATCGGGGACTAGATGGAGGTTTGGTTTGCTTACTTCAATATAATAGCCAAAGATTGTGTTGTAAGCAACTTTCAGGGAGTTGATACCGGTTTTTTCCCGTTCCTGGTTTTGAAAACGGATCAACCATTCGCGGGCATTACGCGCCAATTCTCGTAATTCATCCAATTCTTTTGAGTATCCCGGTTTGATTATGCCAGTTTCATCGAGTGTGGCAGGTGGTTCCGGAGCAATGGCGTTTTCTATTTTTGTCACCACCCCATCAAAATTATTAATATCATCATAGATTCGTTTTAATATCTTACAATCACTATTTCTAAGAAGATCTTTTATTTGTGGATAGATCTTTAATGAATCTTTAAGCGTATTCATCTCCCGGGGTGTGATCCTCCCACAAAGTAAGCGGGTAGTGATCCGCTCGACATCGCGAATTTCTTTTAAGAACTCGCGCAACTGCTGGCGCAAAAAGGTTTTATCCTTCAATTCGCTAACCCCATCCAGTCTTTCATTTATGGCTTCACAATCAATGAGGGGTTCAAGAATTTGGTTACGCAATAGTCTTTTACCCGCAGGGGTCAGGCAGTTGTCTATCGCCCAGTATAAAGTATTGGTTTCGCCATTTCGGATGTTCACTACCAATTCCAAATTTTTTCTTGTGGTGCTATCCAGATATAAAGAATTTCCCGCATCAAATAATCGTAATTTCGTGATTTGCGGTAGGGTGGATTTTTGATTTTCTTTAAGATAATAAAGCAATGCACCCGCCGCCGAGATTGCTAGTTTTTTGCCCTCTAAACCAAAACCATCTAAGGTGACAACATTAAAATGTTCCTTGAGATTTTGATAGGCGATTTCATAGATAAAGTGATAACCATCGATTGAGGTAATAGGAATTTCAAGATCAAGGGTAATTCCCTGCGGGATGACCAATTCTTTGACTTCTTTGCGCATGAGTGTTTCTGGTACTTGTTCCGATGTTATCTCGCCACTGAAAAACTCACCGGTAGTGATATCACAAAGGGCAATACCCGTATTTTTTTCTTCCGGGATAATCGCCGCAACATAGAGGGTTTTATTCTCTTCTAAAAGAGAAGGGCGCAAGACAGTCCCAGGAGTGATTACTTCAATCACATCCCGGGCGACAAGTTTTTTGGCTTTATCTGCTGGCTCCAGTTGTTCACAGATTGCCACTTTAAAGCCATTTTTAACCAGTTTGGCGATGTAACTCTCGCTCGCCTTCACCGGAATGCCGGCCAGGGGCACCCGATTGCCTTTGCTAATCGTTTTAGAGGTGAGGGTTATGCCGAGTAGAATGCTCGCCCGCTTGGCATCCTCATAATAAAATTCGTAGAAATCTCCAACGCGGAATAGAAGGAGTGCATCCTTATACTTATTTTTTATCCTTTGATATTGTTCTAAAAGTGGCGTTAATTGCATATCCCCGTGAATGATTTCAGGATATCACCAGGAAACTTTAAATTTTTTGCTATCCTGATTAATTGAAACGAGGAAATCGCGAATGGGCTATTGAAAGAATCAATAACCCTTGACGACATTCCCCCTGATACCCAGCGAATCAAGCTTAGCCACAAGCGCCTTGGCTTCTTCCTGGGTTTCAAATTCACCAACCCAGACGCGATAATGGATTTTTTCCATTACCACTGCTTCGGTAATGCGGGCTTCAAACCCTTTTTCTTTGAGTTCAGCTACGCGCTTGAGGGCATTTTCTTTATTACGGAACGACCCTACCTGGACTGTATAATACTCCTTGGCTGCTGGAGAGGGACCAGGAGGAAGAAGGTCCCGGGCACGACTGGACCAAATTGAATGGGGGTATCTTTTGATCAATTCCTGGAGAGTCTGATAACCACTGGTTTTGTTTCCGGTTTCAATATAAGCAATGCCACTCCAGAATAATACTTCATCTTTTAATTCGGTGTTAGGATAACGGTTAATCAATTCGTTTAGATAGAAGAAGGCATTTTTGAAATCTTCCTGACCGATAAAAATTTTGGCAATTTCCAGGTAGGCGATATCCCCATATCGGGATTGTGGGTAATTATCAATGATTAATTTATAAAAATAGATTGCGGAGTCCGGATGTACCGCCAATTTGCCGAGATAATAGTAAATTTCAGCAATTCGGGGATGGTTTTTATTTCGTGCTAATGCGGTAAACGCCTCCTTGGCTTTGTCAAATTGAAAGGTGTTGAAGAGCTTTATTGCCTCATCAATATTTTGAGCGAAACCCGCAAAGGCAATCAAAGCTGCGGCAAATATGATTCTACAGCGCGACAATTTAGACATAGAAAATTAAATTTGGGAATTTTGGTCCCACATTTCTGACAAACAAACTTATAGGGGAGTAGTATCTTTTCAATTTCCGCGATTTCTTTTTTGATTTCTTTTGATTCTCCAGATAACTTCATCAGGTAGATGTGGGGCAGGACAGCCTCCGGATATAGTTCTCCGGTCTTGCGATAAATACTGCGGGCTTGTTCAATTTCGTTTTTCTTTTCGTACAAATTAGCCAAGGCAAAACCCACAGCAAAATTTTTGGGATTGGCTTTGAATATTTTTTCGTAGAGGGGAATTATTTGTTCAAAATGCCCGGTTTCGTAAGCCACCTTTTCAAAATCGGTGAGTATCAGAAACGCGAAATTGGACTGCAATTCAAGAATTTTTGTGTAATATTCCTTTGCCTTGCGAAGGTCACCGATATTTTTGTAGAATTCAGCATTGTAAAATAACGCGCTGACCGAATCGGGTTTGATTTTTAGTGCCTTTTTGAGGAGTTGCTGAACTTCTTTACTTTTCTCCTCAGGTTCGTTACCCGCATCGGTGCTTAGCGCATGGGCATGGGCAGCATAGTAATAAGCGAGACGCTGAACATCAATCTGTTCGGGGTATTCTTCGCTCAAAGCAATACATTCCTGATAACTCTGTAAATCTTCATAAATTTTCAAGAGTAAATCCCGTGCCTTTTCGTCGTTCCGATCAATCTTTAAAATCTCGCGCAGGAAAGAGATGGCACGATTGGGGCGGTTTGAAGCCAAATAATCTTCCACCAGACTAAAGTAAATCTTTTTTTCCTCCTCGCGCCGCAGGGTGGGTCGCACTGTCAATGACTGATGAATCTTGATTGCCCGCTCGATATCACCGCGCTTACGGTATAGGTTCCCCAACCGGATATATCCGGCAACCAGATTGGTATCAATATTCAGTGCTTCTTTTAACTTTTTTATTGCCAGCTCCTCATTATTTTCAAGTTCCGCAATGAGTGATTCTAAGTAGGGAATGTTTACCGATGATTTGGGACGCGGGCGGAAGTAGAAGTAAGTGATAAAGGCAATGAGGGCAATGACAATGATTACCAGAACAGTCATTTTTCCTCCTCAAAGGGCAGATTGCGGAGGGCGTCCAGTTCTTTTTTTATGTTTTCGTTCTCCTTTTTTAATTTGTTAATAGCATTTCTCAAAACTATCTCATCAGCCAGTGCAAAAACGAGGATGAAAATCATCCCCGCCACAAAGGAATAAAAACAAACCATGGAAAGTGCAATGTTGCTATAATGTTGCCCAAATATGTTTATATTTACCCTTTCATCAACATTGAGGACGATGAAACCAATTATAAACCCAATCACAATCACCACAAAGAGCAAACCCACAAAGCGCATCAAACCTCCTTCAAATTACTCCATATGATACTCAAATATTATCATCTGTCAAGATATATTATTTATTCGCGCAAGACTCTTCTTAAGGTCTTTGCCAGGGCATCGGCGGAGACACGCGTAACCATTTTTTGCTTGTAGGCAAAAGAGATTTTGCCGGTCTCTTCGGAGATAACGATACAGAAGGCATCGGTGTTTTCCGCCACGCCCAGGGCGGCACGATGGCGGAGTCCAAACTTACCCCCAAGATCGGGATTTTCACTTAGAGGCAGCACACAGGCAGCAGCGACAATACGGTCACCCTGAATTACACAAGCACCGTCATGAAGTGGATTATCTGGGAAAAAGATGCTCTGTATGAGGATGGAATTGACGGTGGCATCGATTCGGACCCCCGATTCAATGATGTCACCCAGATTATCATTTCTCTGGATGACAATCAGCCCGCCATGATGATTCTCCGCTAATTTTTTAACTGCATCGACGATTTCATTCACGGTGGGGAATGGCTCAACTTTAAAAAAGAAACGAAGCGGCCGTTGCCGGCCGATAAACGCCAACGCATTTCTTATCTCGGGCTGGAAAAGAATTACAAAGGCTACAACCCAGACGGCAAGAATTGAATTCATAATCCAAGCGAGCGCCCGAAGGTTAAACCATCGGGCAATAAAGGAAACAATAAAGATTGTCATGAGCCCGAATAAAATGGGGGTCGCCTTGGTTCCTTTTATAAATCTCAAGAATTGATAGATAAGTATCGCGACAACTAATATATCGATGATATCAAGGGTAGTAAGATTGATAAAACCAAACAATTTCATCGGACGATGCGGTCGATTAATTGTGCAACCTTACGTGTCTCTAAGACATCATGAACGCGCAAGATCGAGGCACCGTTTTTTATTAGTAATGCTGCTACCCCCAAAGTTCCTTCAAGCCGTTCCTCCGGTGGTAGGTTAAATGGGTTACCGATGAAGGATTTGCGCGAATGACCGACCAGTATGGGTCGGGCAAAAATCTTCAATTCCCCCAGGCGCTCAATTAGCTCATAATTATCTTCCAAACGTTTCCCAAATCCTAAACCAGGATCAATAATTATTCTTTCTGGTTCAATCCCACATTGGAGTGCAAAATCAATCCGTTCCCGGAAATACTCTTTTATTTCCGATAACAGGTTATCATAATGCGGGTTATTTTGCATGGTGCGCGGTGTCCCCTGAATGTGCATTATTACTAGCGTTGCTTTATAACGGGCAATCAATTGGGCAAACTTTTCGTTCTTATGTTTGAAACCAAGTCCAGATATGTCGTTTATGATCTTTACTCCTTGGTCCAAAACAAATTTAGCAACCTCTTCTTTATAGGTATCGACGGAAATCGGCAAACGCGTGGCTCTGACGATTTCAGGAAAAATCATCCGTAACCGGGCTATCTCCTCTTTGGCACTGAGCATTTGAGCACCGGGGCGGGTGGACTCGGCGCCGATATCAATAAAATCTGCGCCTTCTTTTTCCATTTCCTCCAGAGCCTTTTTGACCATTGATAGCGATTGGTAACGGCTACCGCTATAAAACGAATCCGGGGTAACATTGATAATTCCCATGAGATAAGTTCTTCCAAATTTTATAATTCTATTGCCGATTTTAGCCACAGGAGTCTGGTTGGACTGGGCCAAGATACCTAACTCCTGCGCGATGCTTTCCATCCATGGCTGTTCCTGGAGACGGCTTATTATCTTCTCAAGCTCACGCTGATTAGCGAAAAGAATCACATCAAATTTTCTCCTTTTTTCACACCGATAGATATTCTGGGGGATTGCCACATCCGCTCCACAAATTAGGGCAATCTGCTTGAGAATATTTGCCTGGGCTGGTGAAATTTTTTTTAATTTAATAATCTTTTGTTCGGCTTTTTTGATAAATATCTCATAGGCCTCTGGTGCCACATTAATCTCTTTCAGTTCTCTTAACAGTTGTTCCTTTTTTAAATTAAACAGGATTTCCATAGGTAATTATACAATAATTAAGGGTTTTGTCAATGAAAATCGCCTTTTTTGGATTAAGATATTTAAAGAATAAACTTAAATTTACGTCTTTCATCAAAATAAAATCTTACCCAAAATAAATTTAGATTCTCAGGCGAATAAGAGTATAGTTTTAGAATTGAATTAATCATGCTCTTTACT